>NZ_JBSFDA010000130.1:0-29301 GCF_053593675.1 Streptomyces sp. NPDC002156
GCACGGGCGGAGCCTCCGCCGACGGTTGTACGAGACCGCTAGGTGAGCGTGATGCGGATGCCGACCGTGCCCGTCTTCCCGCGCCGCAGTCGGCTGCCGAACAGGGTGATGCGGCCGAACACGCCGTACTTGCGGGCGAGGAGCTTCCGGTAGGCGTCGGTCGCGGGCTGGTCGAGGATCTCGGCCGTGGCGGGGACCGACTCTCCGGTCGGGTTTCCGCGGACGTCGCAGGGGCCGACCAGCACGTCGGCCCGGTTGCGGATCCGCTTCACCTTCCAGGCGTCCGCCACCGACCAGACACCGAGCGCGTCCCCGTCCCGCACGACCCAGACCGGGGTGGCGACGGACGTGCCGTTCTTGCGGTAGCTGGTGATCAGCAGGTATTTGCCCGCAGCGAGCCGGTCCAGGGGGCTGGTTTCGTCCATGGGCGGGAGTCTAGGCGCCGGGACTCGATGCGACCCCCGGCGCCCCTCCCTCACTTGCCGGCCGTCACCAGCGCGGCAGCCGTCGCTCGTACTCCGGCCGGATCCGCCGCATGTACCCGGTGTCGTCGCGGTCCCGGATCCCGGAGTCGAGGTAGCGGCGGTGGGCCCGGTCCAGGGCATCGGGGTCCAGCTCTACGCCCAGGCCGGGGCCCGTCGGTACCTTCACCGCGCCGTCGCGGACCTCGATGGCGCCGGGGACGATGACGTCGTCGGCCGAGTTCCACGGGTAGTGCGTGTCGCAGGAGTGCGCGAGGTTGGGGATCGCGGCGCCGACATGGGTCATCGCGGCGAGGCTGATGCCCAGGTGGGAGTTGGAGTGCATGGACAGCTCGATGCCGAACGCCTCGCAGACGGCGGCGAGTTCACGGGTCCGGCGCAGTCCGCCCCAGTAGTGGTGGTCGGTGAGGAGGACCTGGATCGCGTTCTGTTCGACGGCGGGCTTCAGGTGCTCCCAGGCGATCACGCACATGTTGGTGGCGAGCGGCATCGCCGCTTCCTTCGCGACCTCAGCCATACCGGGGATGGTGGCGGTCGGGTCCTCCAAGTACTCGATGACACCGTCGAGTTCACGGGCGACGTACTTCGACGTCTCGACCGACCAGGCCGTGTTGGGGTCCAGACGCAGAGGCCGTCCGGGGAAGGCCTCGGCGAGGGCCTTCATCGCGGCGATCTCCTCGTCTGGCGGGAAGACACCGCCCTTGAGCTTGAACGAGGTGAATCCGTACCGCTGTTGCATCAGCCGGGCCTGCGCGACGACCCCGGCCGGGTCGAGGGCCTCGCCCCATTCGTCGCCGATGGCTTCGCGGCCGTCGAGGGCGGGGTGCTCGGCCCACTTGTAGAACAGGTACGCGGCGAAGGGCACCGCGTCCCGGACCTTGCCGCCGAGGAGGTCGCTGACCGGGCGGCCGAGCAGCCTGCCCTGGGCGTCGAGGCAGGCGACCTCCACGGCCGAGGTGACCCAGCCGCGTTCGTGGGAACTGGGCACGGTCGGCGACAGGACGGCGTCGATCGCGGCCGAGATGGCCGTGGTGTCGAAGACGTCCATGCCGACGACGACCTTCGCGGCCTCCTGGAGCCGTTCGAGGCGGGCGGTGCCGCCGGGCGACTCGCCGAGGCCCACCGTGCCGTTCTCCAGGACGAGTTGGAGGATGCAGCGCAGGGCGAGCGGTTCGTGCACACCGTCGGCGTTGAGCAGGGGCGGGTCGTCGAACGCGATGGGGGTGACGACGAGTTCGCGGATACGGGTGCCCGTGGTGTTCCCCGTGGCGCTGATGGTCGTACTCCTGCCGTCGGTCATGCTCCGACCGCCTCCAGACCGTGGTCGATGAGTTTCGCCAGCCGGGCCACGTGCTCCGGCGTCGGGTCGAGCAGCGGGGCGCGGACGCCGCCGACGTCCAGGCCCCGGAGGGTCACCCCGGCCTTGATCAGGGACACCGCGTATCCCGGTACCTCGTCGCGGAGTTCGACGAGCGGGCCGTAGAACTCGTCGAGGAGTTTGGTGACCAGGGGCTCGTCGCCCTCTCCCAGCGCCCGGTGGAACGCGGTGGCGATCTCCGGGGCGAAGGCGAAGACGGCGGACGAGTAGAGGTCGACGCCTACGCCCTGGTAGGCGGCGGCCGTCATCTCGGCGGTCGGCAGGCCGTTGAAGAAGGCGAAGTCCTCTCCGTCGGGCAGTGCCCGGATCGCGCGCACGATGCGGTGCATGCGTTCGAGGTCGCCGATGCCGTCCTTGAGGCCGACGACACCGGGCAGGGCGGCGATCTCGGCGGCGGTGGCCTCGGTGAGGCGGGCGGTGCCGCGCTGGTAGAAGATCACCGGGAGCCCGGCGGCCGACGTCACCTCACGCGCGTACCGGACGAGGCCCTGTTGCGGTGCGGTCACCAGGTACGGCGGCAGCAGCAGGATGCCGTCGGCGCCGGCCTCCCGGATACGGGTGGCCTGGTCGACGGCCACGGGCAGCGGACCGCCGGCGGCGGCCAGGACGGGGACGCGGCCGGCGGTCGTGGCGACCGCGATCCTGGTCGCCTGCTCGATCTCGTCCGGTGTCAGCGCGTGGAACTCGCCGGTGCCGCAGGCGACGAACACCCCGCCGGCCCCGGCCGCGACCCCGGCCTCGATGTGCCGGGCGAGGAGTTCCCCGTCCAGCGATCCGTCCGCCCCGAAGGGCGTGACCGGAAAGAACAGCACTCCTTGGAACTTCATGTCTCCCTCAAGCGTGGGGGGTTGATGTCACTGGGTGGGTGTCAGCCCTTGGTGGCACCGGCGGCGATGCCGGTGACCAGCGAGCGCTGGAGGAGCAGATAGACGATCAGGCTGGGTACGAGGGCGATGACCGCGCCCGCCAGCACCACCCCGGAGCCGACCTCGGGGTCGGTGCGCAGGACGGACAGGGCGACGGTGACCGTGTAGTCGGTGGGGTCCTTGGCGGCGATCAGCGGCAGCAGGTACTGGTCCCAGATCATGATGAAGCCGAGGACACCGGCAACGCCGAGCGCGGGCTTGCACAGCGGCAGCACGATCTGCCACAGCATGCGCAGTTCGCCGACGCCGTCGAGGCGGGCGGCCTCCTCGATCTCGTCGGGGATGTCCTTCATGAACTCGGTCAGCATCATCACCGAGAAACCCCAGGCGCCCAGCGGCAGGATGACGCCCCAGACGGTGCCCTTGAGGTCGAGGTGAACCACCGGGACGTCACCGAGGACCAGTGACAGCGGGATGGCGATGACCTCCTCGGGGAGCATCATCGTCAGCATGAACAGGGTCAGGATCAGGGCCTGGCCACGGAAGCGGTGCCGGGCGAGCGCGTAGGCGGCGAGCGTGCAGACCACGAGTTGGAGCAGGAGTCCGCCGCCCGCTATGACCAGCGAGTTGGAGAAGTAGTCCCAGATGCCGCGCTCGCCGGCCACGGTGAAGTTCAGCAGGGTGCTGTCGTGCGGAAGGAAGGAGAGGGAGGAGCCGCTGGCGTTCTTGGTGAAGGCGCCCGAGAGGATGGCGAGGAAGGGCGCGGCGAAGATGCCGAGGGCGATCGCGCAGAGCAGGATCCTCAGGGCCCAGGCGGTGCCGGGCCTGTCGTTCCAGCCGAGTGCGGTGTCGAAGCGGGCCGGTGTGGTCCGCTGTGCCTTGCCGGACCGCCGAGCCGTCGGCTGCGTGGCCGTCGTACGGACGGGGTCGATGACGGGGGCGCTCATCGCACGTCTCCCCTCTTGCGGAAGTGGTTGACCGTGACGGTGAGCAGCAGCGTCACGCAGAGCAGCACGACGGAGGCCGCGGACGCGCCGCCGATGTCGTTGCGGGTGAAGCCGAGGGTGTAGGCGCGGGTCATCCAGACCTCGGTGGACCCGGCCGGGCCGCCGCCGGTGAGGACGTACACCTCGGTGAAGACGCGCAGTCCGCGGATCGCGGCGAGGGTGAGGACGATGCCGAGGGCGGGGCGGATGGCGGGCAGGGTGACGTACCGCAGCCGCTGCCAGAGGGAGACGCCGTCCATCGCGGCGGCCTCGTACAGCGAGCGGTCGACGCCCGCGAGGCCGGCCATGATGATGACCATGTTGTAGGGGGCCCAGATCCAGATGCCCATGGCCATCGTCGACCAGAGGGCGATGCCCGGGTTGTCGAGGAACTGGACGGGGCCGAGCCCGAAGAAGTGCAGGCCGCTGTTGAGGAGGCCGTCGGAGGTCGGGTAGTACATCAGCCGCCACAGCTCGCCGACGACCGCGGTGGCGGTGACCGCGGGCAGGAAGACGGCGGTGCGCACTATCTTCAGCGAGCGGGCCTGGCCCTCCAGGAGCAGGGCGAGGACGAAGCCGAGGAGGATGGCGCCGAGGGACTGGCCGATGCCGAGGACGAGGGTGTGTCCGATGGCGTCCTGGAAGCGGTGGTCGGTCAGGACCCGGGTGTAGTTGTCGAGGCCGGTCCACTTGTCGCCGAGGAAGGGCCGGACGTCGAAGAAGCTGAGCCAGACGCCCTTGGCCATCGGCCAGAACTTGAAGACGAGGGCGAGCAGCAGGCCGGGGGCGAGGAACAGCCACGGCACCACGGACTTCTTCGTGAGGCCCCGGCCCCTGCGCGTCGCGGGGGTGGTCGCCGCGGGGGTGGTCACGGTAGCGGTCATTTCAGCAGGTCCTGGTCCTTGAGGTCACCGTCGAGGGTTTCGTTCAGTTCGCCCAGCTGGGAGCGGACGTCGCTGCCGCAGTACGTGAAGATCGCGTTGAGGCTGTCGGCGGTGTCCTGCTTGATCGGGGCGAAGTCGGGTGCGTTCGGGAACTGCTGCGAGGCGTCCTCGTAGGCCTTCTGCACCACGCTCCAGCGGGAGTCGTCGCGGACCGTGGCCGCGTCGAGCCTGGAGTTCACGGGGATGCGGACGACGGGCTGGTTCTCGCCGGTCATGGCGAGCCTCTGGCCCTCGGGAGAGATGAGGAACGCGGCGAGCGCCCGCTCCTGCTTCGCCTTGCCGGTCCGGGCGCCGAAGTAGATGTTCTCGCCGTCGGCCAGTACGTCACCGCCGGCCGGGCCCGCGGGGGCGGGGACGACCTCGTACTTGTCCTTGCCGAGGGTCTGGTCGAAGGTGGCGATGTTGTAGGGGCCGGTCAGGTACATCCCGGCGTTGCCGTCCTGGAAGTTGGTGGCCGTGGAGGTGACGGCGGTCAGGGCGCCGGGCTGGGTGACAGCGTTGTCACCGCAGAAGAGGTTGTCCTTCATCCAGGTCACGGTGTTGACGGCGGCAGCCGAGTCCATGGCCGCCTTGTAGGTGCCCCTGCCGTCCGGTTCGACGATCTTCGCGCCGCCCTGCCAGAGGAAGCTGGCGCCCCACCAGGCGGCGTAGCCGTTCTGGGCGCTGCCGGGGACGACCATGCCGTAGGTGTCGGCCTTGCCGTCGCCGTCCGGGTCGCGGGTGGCGAAGGCCTTGGCGACGCGCAGCATCTCCGGCCAGGTGGTGGGCGCCTTCAGGCCGAGCTGCTGCAGCCAGTCCTTCCTGATCATCAGGGTCTGGGCCTGGCGGGAGTAAGGGATGCCGTAGTGCTTGCCGTCGATGCCGACGGTCGAGGACCATGACTTGGCGGTGATCTGCTCGTGGCCCGCGATCGAGTCGGGGTCGATGGGCTTGAGCAGCCCCTGACTCTGGTAACTGCCCATCAGCGCCGTGTCGTTGATCATGACGTCCGGCAGGTCCTTGGTGGACGCGCGGCTCTGCAGCTGCTGGTCGAAGTTGATGACCGGCTGATAGTCGATCCTGATTCCGGTCTTCTTGGTGAAGGCGGCGAACACCCGCTCGTAGGTGGCGGCGGGGTCCGGGTTGCTCCGGGTCCACACCTCCAGCGTGTTCGGGTCGCCTCCGGCGCTGTCGGAGCCGGCTCCGCAGGCGGCCGTTCCGAATGCGAGCCCCGTGGCGACGAGCCCGGCGGCCAGGCGGCGACTTCGTCGGCGATCGCCCATGGAAGTTCTCCGTTCATATTCGTGAACGTCTTTCACGAATCTAAATGATCGCTGTAAGCTACGAACGGTTTCATCCGTATGTCAATACAAGGTTCGGAGTTTTCACCGACGTCACACCGGTCGTCCCGCCGCGATAACCAGATGCCCTTTCGGACCCCCGTGGGGGATGCTGGCCGGTGTGACCGAGATCGCCTGCGACGAGTCGGGGTCCGACGGCGAGAACCTGACCGGCGGGAACACCGACGTCTTCGCGCACGGCAGTGTGGATGTGCCCATGGCGGACGCGGCGGCGGCGATCCGGGAGATCCGCGACCGCATCCGGTCGCCCGCCGAGGAGTACAAGGCGAACCATCTGCTCCGGGAGAAGCACCGGGCGGTCCTGGAGTGGACGCTCGGCCCCTCGGGGCCACTGCACGGGCGCGCGTACGTCCATCTCACGGAGAAGACCTTCTTCATGGTCGAGCGGGTCGTCGACCTGCTCCTCGGTGACCCGGCCGGCGCCGCTCCCCTCTTCCGCGCGGGCGCGCACACCTTCGGGGACGAGCGCTGGAAGGCGTTCCTGGCGGCGACCAACGCCCTGCTGCGGGTACGCGGTGACGCCAACGGCGGTCCCGGGGCGCCCCTGGACGCGTTCTTCCGTGCGGTGGACGCCCTGGCCGAGCGGACGCCGGGGCTCGGGGACGAACAGGTGACCGACGTCCTCAAGCTGCTCGGCGGCGCGCGCTCCCGGGCCGCGGACCACCGGGCCCGGCTGCTCGCCGCCCCCGTCCTGATCCCCGTACTGAACCCGCTGCTGCCCGCGATCGTGCGGACGGCCGCGTACTGGAGTGCGGGCGGGCGGGCCGTCACGCTGGTGCACGACCGGCAGAACATGCTGACCGAGGAGCGCATCGAGTGGCTCAGGGAGACGGCCCGGATCGAAGGCCTGCGGCTGGTCGTCGCACGGGACGACACGCGGGTCCAGCTGGCCGACTTCCTCGCCGGGATCGCCCGCAGCATCGCCTCTCACGAGCTGAACGGACGCGGTGACACGACCCTGACGGCGCTGCTGCGGCCGTACGTGGACAGCGGTTCCGCGTGGGGTTCCGTCTGGGGCGACGAGCGCAGCAAGGGACGGCTTTTCGGGGCTGTTCACAGCTGATCCGTCACTGCGGTGTCAGGACCCTCGCCAACATCAACAACCTTGTCTAGATTGCCGGTTGACACTCCCTCGCAGGTGCCCCAGGAGCTGCTTCCGTGCCCGAGAACTCGCCGGCCGCGTCGCTGCACGCGCGGATCAACTCGCGACAGCCACACACCGCCCGGATCTGGAACTACTGGCTCGGCGGCCGGGACCACTACGAGGTCGACCGCGCGGCCGGTGACCGCATACGTGAACTCCATCCGGGCATCGGCGAGTACGCCCGCGCGGACCGGCTCTTTCTGGGGCGGGCCGTACGTCATCTGGTCACCGCGTGCGGGATCCGGCAGTTCCTCGACATCGGGACCGGGTTGCCGACCGCCGACAACACCCACGAGGTCGCCCAGCGGATCGCGCCGGACGCCCGGGTCGTGTACGTGGACAACGATCCGCTAGTCATGGTCCACGCCCGCGCCCTTCTCACCAGCACACCCGAGGGGCGCACCGACCATCTCGACGAGGACCTGCGCAACGTCGACGCGATCCTCGAACAGGCCGCGCGCACCCTGGACTTCACCCGGCCCGTCGCCCTGATGCTGCTCGGCGTGGTGATCTTCCTCGGCGACGACGAGGACCCGTACGGCGTCGTACGGCGGCTGCTCGACGCCCTTCCCCCGGGCAGCCATCTCGCGCTGTCGCACACCATCACCGGCCCGGCGCTGGCCGAGGTGGACGCGGCGGTCCGGTACTGGAACGCGCACGGCACGCCCCGGCTGGTCCAGCGCACCCCCGACGCGGTGGCGCGGTTCTTCGACGGGCTGGAACTCCTGGAGCCGGGGGTCGTGTCCTGCTCGCGCTGGCGGCCGGAGAGACCCTGCCCCGGGGACGACGAGCCGGCGGAGGTCGCCATGTACTGCGGAGTGGCCCGCAAACCGTGACCGGATCTTGGGTGCGGTGAACACGAACACCCCCTGCCACGTATGGAAGTGAGGGCCACTCAACGACCGGAGGGCCCCGCGGTGTCCACACCGCGAGTTCGGGGTTCGGGAGCCATTGATGAGGCACGCACGACGACGGATCGTCCGGCGAGCGACACGGCTGGCGGCCGTCGGCGGAGTCATCCTCGGCGGATTGATGGTCACCCAGGCCGTGGCGACCGAACCACCACAGGCCACCAATTTGCCCCTCAGCTCCGCCCGTGAGGCCGGCACCACCGGTACCGGCCTCGTCAGCGAACTCGGCACCGACCGTACGGCGGGCAGCTGGATCGCGGACGACGGGGAACCGGTCGTCGCGGTGACCGACGAGGAGGCGGCGGCGGAGGTCAAGAAGGCGGGCGCCCGGCCCAAGGTCGTCGACTACAGCATGGACACCCTCAAGTCCGCGACGGAGACGCTGCGTTCGGCGCCGCGTGTGGCTGGCACGGCGTGGTCGGTCGACTACACCAAGAACGAGGTGGTGGTCCAGGCCGACAGCACGGTGTCGAAGGCCGACTGGGCCAAGCTGTCCGCGGTCGCCGAGGAGATCGGCGGCTCCGTACGCATGGAGCGCACCCAGGGCACCTTCACCACCCGGATCAACGCGGCGCAGCCGATCCTGTCGACCGGCGGACGCTGCTCGGCGGGCTTCAACGTGACCAACGGGACGGCCGACTTCATCCTCACCGCCGGGCACTGCGGGCCCAACGGCTCGGTCTGGTTCGCGGACTCCGGGGGCGCGCAGGAGATCGGCAAGACGATCAGCGGCAGCTTCCCCATCAACGACTACTCACTGATCCAGTACGACGGCGGCTCGGCCGGTGACGGCGCGGATGTCGTCGCCATCGGCGACGGCCGGGGCGTGCGCATCACGGGCGCGGCCGATCCGACCGTCGGCCAGAAGGTGTTCCGCAGCGGCAGCACCACCGGGCTGCGCAACGGTGAGGTGACCGGGCTCAACGCCACGGTCAACTACCCGGAGGGCACGGTGTCGGGCCTGATCGAGACCACGGTGTGCGCCGAATCCGGCGACAGCGGTGGCCCGTTGTTCTCCGAGGGCATCGCGCTGGGGATCACGTCGGGCGGCAACGGTGACTGCACGGCCGGCGGGACGACGTTCTTCCAGCCGGTGACGAAGGCGTTGAGCGCGCTCAACGTTCGGTTGATCGGGCAGGCGGGGCAGGCTGCTGCGCCTGCGCCGTCGGCTACTGCTACGCAGAGTGCGGTTGCCCCTGGGGATGCGCAGCCGGGGTCTGTGGCGCCGGTTGCTGGTGGGTCTGTCGGGGAGGCGTTGTTGGAGCGGCTGTCGGATCCCAAGAACGTGGGGCCTGGACTGTTGATCGTGGGGGGCAGTCTGATCGCGTTGGTCGCTACGCGGTGGTTCCGGGTGGAGCAGGATCGGCGGGACTATCGGCGGTCCTACTCGGCTACCTGGAGTTGAGAGTTGAGGGCTCGGGTCGGTAGGTAGTTCGTTTGCCACCGGCCGGTGGGGGCTGGTCGCGCCCCGCGGCGGAGCCGCAGATAGATACAGCCCCGCGCCCCTTTTTGGGGCCTTCGGCCCTCAAAAAGCACACACACGAAAGGCCGGGGCTTCGCGGCCCCGGCCCTGCTGTTGAGATGTCGAACGAAAGTTACGCGTCGTGCCCGGGGTGCGGGGAGACCGCGGCCCATTCGGCTACGAGCTGCTGGTAGGTCAGCCGCTGCTCGGTGCTGAGGATCCCGCCCGACCGGAGCCAGAGGGCCCGGATCTCTTCGTTGACGTCGGCTGCCGATCGATCAGGGGCGGATTGAAGAGTGGTGGACATGCTGTGAAGCATATGCCGACGCAAGTGAAAGCCGAATTGGATAAAACCGATCTTTCCGGCATCACGGACCGTGTTGCTGATCACGTCCGTCGGCCGCCCCGAGCACCAGTACCTGGATGGCGAGTACGGCGGCCCCGCGCGCCCAGTCGTGGAAGTCGGAGACCTTGGTCTCCAGGTTGACCGGGTCCGCGAGCGGATGGCGGTTGGCGAGGATGCTCTCCTCGACCGCTCCCCCGGCCGCCGCCACGAGCCCGACGCCCTCGCCGGCCAGCAGGATCTTCTCGGGCATCGCGAAGTTGGCGATCTGGGCGACGAGCGTGCCGAGGGCACGGGCCGCCTCGTCGATGACGCGGGCGGCCATGGAGTCCCCCGCGGCGGCCCGGGCGAGGATCTCGTCGTAGGTCAGGTCGTGGCCGGTGGCGGCGCGGATCTGGTAGCGGATGCTGGGGATGGTGAGCAGGGAGATGGCGCTGCCGCGCTCACCGTCGGGGGTGAGCGGGCCGTTCGGGTTGACGATCCAGCGGCGCCCTATGCCCATGCCGTCCTCGGAGGACGGGATCCGCCGGCCGCCGCTGACCAGGCCGTAGCCGAGGCCCGCTCCTATGGTGAGGACCGCGAAGCGGTCCAGGCCCCGGCCCGCGCCGAACCAGCTCTCGGCCTCGACGAGGGCGTTCACGTCGTTCTCGACGACCACCCGCAGCCCGGTCCGCTCCTCGACGAGGGCGGCGAGCGGGATGTCGTACCAGTCGAGGAAGACGGAGTCGGCGACCACCGCGCGGTTCTCGACGCGTCCGCCGACGCCGATCCCGATACCGGCCACGGCGGGATGGGCGGCGGTCAGTTCGGCCGCCAACTCGGCGACCACGTCGGCCACTCGGTCCGGGTCATGGGTGGTGAGGGGCCGGTCGAGGCGGGCGACGACCTCGCTGCGGAGGGTGGTGACGACGCCGTAGACCATGTCCGAGGTGATCTTGAAGCCGAGGAAGGCACGGGACTCGGCGACGACGTCGAGGGGCTGGGAGGGGCGCCCCTGCCGCACCTCGGCCGGGGAACCGGCGTCGGGCACCTCGACCAGCAGGCCCGATTCGAGCAACGGCTTGGTCAGCCGGGTGAGGCTGCCGGCGGAGAGGTCGAGCCGGCGGGCGAGTTCGGCACGGGAGAGAGGGCCGTGGACGAGCACCTCGATCGCCACCGAGCGCTCGCCGGGGCTCAGCGGCGGCCAGCCGTCTGCCAGTGCGGTCATGACGATCAGACCCCTCACCTTTTCTTTCGCCCTGGAACTAACAAGGCGATCATACGTCTCGATACGTCGCGATCACTGTCCCGAAAAAGATATCTGCCCGCACCTTGACGGGTGGATTCTTTCGCAGCAAAAGTAAGTGCCCTGAGGACGAGCCGCCTACGAGCAGACGAGGGAGTCGCTCCATGACCGTCGCCTCCACCAGCCCACCCCTGCGTCGACCACGCGGCGACGGCGCGCTCGCGGCGCTGTTCGTCGCCCCGGCGATGCTGGGCTTCCTGGTGTTCCTGCTCTGGCCGACGCTGCGGGGCGTCTACCTGAGCTTCACGCGCTTCAACCTGCTGACCCCGGCCGAGTGGGTGGGGCTCGACAATTATGTCCGAATGGTCAACGACCCCATCTTCTGGGACTCGTTGACGGTGACCGTCGAGTACGTCGCCATCAACATAGGTGTGCAGACGGTGTCGGCACTCGCCATCGCCGTACTGCTCCAGCGGCTGACCCAGTCGGCGGTGCTGCGCGGGATCGTGCTCACCCCGTATCTGATGTCGAACGTCGTCGCGGGCATCGTCTGGCTCTGGATCCTCGACACCCAGCTCGGCATCGGCAACGAGATCGTCGCGGGCCTCGGCTTCGACCGGATCCCGTTCCTCGCGGACGAGACCTGGGCGATCCCGACGATCGCGCTGATCAACGTCTGGCGGCACGTCGGCTACACCGCGCTGCTGCTCTTCGCCGGGCTCCAGGCCATCCCGAACGACATGTACGAGGCGGCCAAGGTGGACGGGGCGAGCGAGTGGCGGATGTTCTGGCGCATCACGATGCCCCTGCTGCGGCCGATCCTCGCGGTGGTGCTGATCATGACGGTGATCGGTTCGTTCCAGGTGTTCGACACCGTCGCGGTGACGACGGCGGGCGGTCCGGCGAACGCCACCAACGTCCTGCAGTACTACATCTACGGCTCCGCCTTCGGCCGCTTCCAGTTCGGCTACGCCTCCGCGATGTCGGTGGCCCTGCTGGTCGTGCTGAGCGCGATCACCTTCCTCCAGTACCGGCTCACCCGGGCCGGCCACACCGACCTCGGCTGACCGGACCGGAAGGAGCACGCACACCATGACAACTCTGACTACACCGGCCCCGACGCCGACACCGACCAAGGCGGCCGTACGACCGCTGCGTCGCGGCCCCTCCCTCGGGCGGATCGCCGCCTGGGCGGTCCTGGCCGCGATCCTGCTGGTCACCCTGCTGCCGTTCTACTGGATCCTGCGCACCGCCCTGTCCACCAACACCGGCCTCGCGGCGAACCCCTCCGACCCGCTGCCGGTGGGCCTCACCACCGGCGGGTTCGAGCGGGCGCTCGGGCTCCAGTCGACCAAGGAGGCCATCGCGCAGGGCGGCGCGGGCGGCGGCCTGGACTTCTGGCGCTATCTCCTCAACTCGGTGCTCGTGTCGACCCTGATCACCGGCTGCCAGATCTTCTTCTCGGCGATGGCCGCGTACGCCTTCGCCCGGCTGCGCTGGCGCGGCCGGGACACGGTCTTCGGGCTGTTCCTGGCAGGCCTGATGGTTCCGGCGATCTTCACCCTGCTGCCGAACTTCGTGCTGATCAAGCAACTCGGCCTGGTGGACAACCTGTTGGGGATCGCGCTGCCGACGATGTTCATGACGCCGTTCGCGGTGTTCTTCCTGCGTCAGTTCTTCATGAACATCCCGCGCGAGGTCGAGGAGGCGGCCCTGCTCGACGGCGCGGGCAAGATCCGGGTCTTCTTCCGGGTGCTGCTGCCGATGGCGTCCACCCCGGTCATCACGCTCTCGATCCTGACGTACATCACCGCCTGGAACGACTACTTCTGGCCCCTGATGGTGTCGTACAGCGACAGTTCACGGGTTCTCACGGTGGCGCTGGCGATCTTCCGGGCACAGACACCGCAGACCGGTGTCGACTGGTCGGGGCTGATGGCGGCGACGCTCATCGCCGCGCTGCCGATGTTGGTGCTGTTCGCGTGCTTCGCACGGCGCATCGTGAGTTCCATCGGCTTCACGGGCATCAAGTGACGGCGTCGACCGAGCCAACGGAGAGGACTGACATGCGAATTCGTACGGTCGTTGCGCTGACCGGAGCCCTGGCGCTGTCCCTCGTGACCGGTTGCGCCCAGGGCGGGGCGGCCGGGTCGTCGTCGGACACGGTGACGTACTGGCTGTGGGACGCCAACCAGCAACCCGCCTATCAGGCCTGCGCGAAGGACTTCCAGAAGGAGAACCCCGGACTGACGGTGAAGATCACCCAGTTGGGCTGGGACGACTACTGGACCAAGCTCACCGCGAGCTTCATCGCGGGCACCCAGCCGGACGTGTTCACCGACCACATCGTGAAGTTCGGCCAGTTCGCCGATCTGAAGGTCCTCGAACCGCTCGACGACCTCGGCATCGACGACTCCGCCTACCAGCCCGGCCTCGCCGCCAACTGGATCGGCCAGGACGGCCACCGCTACGGAGCCCCGAAGGACTGGGACACCGTCGCCCTCTTCTACAACCGGAAACTGACGGACGCTGCAGGTCTCCCGGCCGCGCAGCTCAACGACCTGTCCTGGAACCCCAAGGACGGCGGCACCTTCGAGAAGGCGATCGCGCACCTCACCGTCGACAAGAACGGCAAGCGGGGCGACGAGCCCGGCTTCGACAAGGACAACGTCAAGGTGTACGGCCTCGCCACCAACGGCGCCGGTGACGGTGACGGCCAGACCCAGTGGAGCACGTTCGCCGCCTCGGCGGGCTGGACCTACACGAACGAGAAGCGCTGGGGCACCGAGTACCAGTACGACAGCAAGACCTTCCAGTCGGTGATCAAGTGGTACTTCGGTCTGGCGAAGAAGGGCTACATGGCCCCCTTCACGGACTACAACATCGCGTCCAACCAGGCCAACACCCAGGTCGCCTCGGGCAAGGCGGCAGCGGCGTTCGACGGTGCCTGGATGATCTCGTCGTACGACGGCTTCAAGGGCCTGGACATCGCAACGGCCGTCACTCCGGCCGGGCCGACCGGCAAGCGGGCGACGATGATGAACGGCCTCGCCGACTCCATCACCAAGGGCGCCCACAACAAGGCGGGCGCCAAGAAGTGGGTGCGGTATCTGGCCTCCGCCGAGTGCCAGCGCACGGTGGGGAGTTACGGGACCGTCTTCCCGGCAACGCCCGACGGCACGAAGGCCGCGGTGGCCGCGTACAAGAAGAAGGGCATCGACGTCTCGGCGTTCACCAGGCCGGTCGCCGACGAGAAGGCAGGCGGGAAGGAGTTCGCCACCTTCTCCTACCCGATCACCAACTACGCGGCGGACGTCTTCGCGTTGATGCATCCGGCCATGCAGGACATCTACGGCAACGGCAGGTCCGTGACCAGCCTCGACCGGACCAACAGCCAGATCAATCTCATTCTCGGACAGTGAAAGGCTCACACTTCATGACGTTCTCCCTCGGCATCGTGGGCGCCGGGCAGTTCTCCGGCCAGTTCGCCAAGCTGTTCCTCGCCCATCCGGGCGTCGGCGAGGTGTACGTGACCGACCTCCTGCCGGAGCGGGCGGAGCAACTGGCCGCGGCGGAAGGCCTGTCGGGCACCTTCCCCTCGTACGAGGCGATGCTGGAGTCGCCGACGATCGACGCGGTGGCGATCTTCACCCAGCGCTGGACGCACGGCCCGCTGGTCCTCCAGGGGCTCGGCGCGGGCAAGCACGTGTACTCGGCGGTGCCGATGGCCATCAGCGCGGAGGAGATCGGCGCGATCATCGACGCCGTACGGGCCACCGGGCTCACCTACATGATGGGTGAGACGAGTCAGTACAACCCGGCGACCGTCCACGCCCGCAACCGGATAGCGGAGGGCGCCTTCGGCCGGCTCTTCTACGCCGAGGGCGACTACGTCCACGACATGGACCTCGGGTTCTACGAGGCCTACCAGTACAGCGGCGGCGAGAACTGGAAGGCGACCGCCAGCTATCCCCCGCTCCTCTACCCGACGCACTCGGTGGGCGGGGTGCTCGGCGCCTGGCAGACGCACGCGGTGAGCGTGTCGGCGATCGGGGTGCGGGACGAGCGCGGCGACGGGGTGTTCGACAAGGAGGTCAGCCAGTTCGGCAACGACTTCTCCAACGCGAGCGCGCTGTTCGAGGTCGCGGGCGGCGGTTCGTTCCGTACGAACGAGTTCCGCCGCGTCGGCTACCCCTCGCAGATCCGGGAGTCGCGGTTCCGGTTCTTCGGTACGGACGCGAGCATGGAGCAGCTCGCGACGGTCGCCTTCTGGCAGGACAAGAAGGGGGTCACGGACATCAGCGAGCTGCTGGAACCCAAGCCCACCATGGCTCCTGACGATCCGTCACTCCAGCACATCGCCCCGGACCTGCGGGCCGCGTTCACCTCGGGCTCGGCCCCGGTGCACGACCGCTCGCGCCTCCCGAGGGAGTTCGACAACCTGCACAACGGCCACGAGGGCAGCCACCACTTCCTGGTGGACGACTTCGTGACGGCGGTCAACACCCGCACCCTGCCGACGGTGAACGCGTGGGTGGCCGCCCGCTACACCCTGCCGGGCATCGTGGCGCACGACTCGGCACGGCAGGGCGGGGAGCGGCTGGCGATCCCGGACTTCGGGGACGCGCCCGAGGCGTGAGCCGCGGTCCTCGGTGGCGGGGGCGGCCGGGTGCTGTCAGGTGCCCGGCTTGCGCCCGTACACGAAGACGTCGTCGCCCTTCTTCAGGAGCGACCAGTACTTCTTGGCGGTCGTCTTCGTCATATTGACGCAGCCGTGCGAGCCCGGCGGGTTCCACATGCTGAGGCCGACCGAGTGGAAGGCCTGGCCGCCGTCGAAGAACTGGCTGTACGGCATGGGCACGTCGTAGATGGACGAGACGTGGTCGATGTCCCGCCAGTAGATCTTCTTCAGTCCGGTGCGGGTCTCGTAGCCGTTGCGGCCGGTGCGGACCGGCACCGGGCCGTAGACGAGACGGCTGCCGTCCTGGATCCAGCTCAGCTGGAGCGTGAGGTTGACGCAGGCGATACGGCCCTTGTTCGTCGGGCACTTGCCTTCCTTGTTGGGCTTGTTGCCGACGGCCCGCTGCTTCAGCATCAGGTCCATCACTCCCCAGGTGACGGGACCCGCGTAGCCCTGGTTGGGGGTGATGCCGTGCTTGTTCTGGAAGGCCTGGATGGCCTTGCAGTCACCGGTGGACTGCACGCCGTCGACGGGCCGCCCGAGGAACTTCTCGACCTTCTTCTGGTACGGGCCGGTCTGTGTCGTACAGCTCGCGGCCTGCGCCGGGGCGGTGCCGAGCACCAGCGTGAGCGGCGCCACCAGCGCCGTGATCCCGAGCGCGACCGCGCCTCGTCTGCGTACGTCCCCCATGGTGGAACCTCTCTCGTGCGTACTGCGTGCGGGTGGTCTTCTGCGATCTCTGCCAACTAGACCGGCGTTTCGGGTGATCGGTTGTGGTATGGCCCGAGCCGGGACGAAACGGTGACATTGCAGCCGGCGGCCTACGTCGTCGCCTGCTCCGTCTTCTGCCCCGTCTCCGGCCGGGTCACCCTGCGGAACCCGGTGTTGATCGCTGTGAGGCCGCCGTCGACGCGCAGGGTGGTGCCGGTGATCCAGGCCGCGTCGCCGGAGGCGAGAAAGGCGACGGCCGCGGCGATGTCCTCCGGTTCACCGATCCGCCCCAGGGGGTACAGCTCGCGCAGCTCCTCCAACTCCCCCTCGCGGCCCGCCCAGGCCGTGGTGCGTACGGTGCCCGGCTCGACCAGGTTGACGCGGACCCCGCGGGCGGCAGCGTGCCCGGCGAGGGTACGGGTCAGGGAAGCGAGGCCCGCCTTGGCCGCGCTGTAGGCGTGGTTGCCGAAGGACTGGACGCCGTTCACGGAGCCGATGCTCACAATGGCACCCCGGCCGGAGGCGACCAGGTGCGGGAGCGCGGCCCGGCAGCAGCGGTAGGCGCCGGTCAGGGTGAGGTCGAGGTCACGGTCCCAGGTCTCGTCGAGCTGGTCCTCGAACAGCGGGACGTCGGGCGTACAGCCGTAGGCGTTGTTGACCAGGACGTCGAGCGAGCCGAAGGAGGCGACGGCCTGGGCGACGGCGGCCTCGACCGAGGCACGGTCGGCCACGTCGCACACGAACGCCTCGGCCACCAGGCCGCGTTCGCGCAGCGCCACCGCCGTGCGCTCGGCCGCGTCGAGATCGACGTCGGTCACCAGGACCCGCGCGCCCTCCTCGGCCAGCCTGCGCGCGGTGGCCGCGCCGATCCCCCGGGCCGCGCCCGTGACCAGAACCCCGTATCCCTCGAAGCGCCGTGTCGATGTCATGGGCAGACCGTACTGTCCTGCCCCGGAGATCAACTGGGCGGATACCGTGCGGACATGTCCGCGTTCATGCAGCAACTCCCCGCTCTCATCGGTGTCGTCATCGGCGCGCTCGGCTCCTACTGGGC
Organism: Streptomyces sp. NPDC002156; assembly: GCF_053593675.1. NCBI lineage: Bacteria > Bacillati > Actinomycetota > Actinomycetes > Kitasatosporales > Streptomycetaceae > Streptomyces > Streptomyces sp. NPDC002156. The sequence continues at coordinate 17,528 of NZ_JBSFDA010000130.1, forward strand.
CGTCGCACGAGGGGAACGTGTCCGCTCCGCCCGTGAACGGGAGGCGCGTTGGGAGGAGCGGCTGCTCGTGGTGTACACGGACTACGCGCGGACGCTCAAGAAGTCGGTGTCCCTGACGTACCGGGTCGCGGCGGGCCTCGGCAACGACCCGCATCCGCATCCCCTCACCCCCGAGGAGGCGGCGCCGCTCCTCGCCGAGGCCACTCTCGCCAGGGACCCGTCCGGGGAGGCGCTGCTTCTGCTGGGCGACCCGGAGGTGGTGGCGAAGGCACGGGAGTGGCTGGCCGTCCTGCTGGAGATGGAGCGGTTCCTGCGCGAGCGGACCGAGGATCCGCAGGCGTGGCAGGCGCTGCTGGAGCGTCAGCGGGCCGGCCGGGAGGGCTACTACTCGGCAGTACGGAACGATCTGGCCCTGCCACCGGGCCACTCGGCGCGCTGGCCGGTCCTGCCGACTTCCGGGGTCGCCGGGAACGCGGGGAACCCGGGAAGCACCGGAGGCCGCGGTTGAGGCACCCCTACCGGTATCCGCTCGCGTCCGCCGGTTTCCCCGCGTCCTGGACCTCGACCATGTAACGCCAGGCGTCCGGGCGGCTGCCGTCGAGGTCGGTGAAGCCGTACACCTGCGCGAGCCCACCACTGGAGAAGGACTGACCGTTCCAGCGGGCCACGTCCGGATCGGCCGCCAGGGCCGCAACGGCGCGGCCGACGAAGCGCGGGGTCTCCGAGATGGCGAAATGCGGGATGCGTTCCAGGGCGTCCCGCCAGTTCTCCTCGCCGACACCGAAGTGTTCGAGCATCATCTCGGAGCGCAGCCAGCCGGGGGTCAGCGCGACGGCGGTGGCACCGCGCGGGCCGAGTTCATGGCCGAGGGCGAAACCCATGCGCAGCACGGACGACTTGGCGAGGTCGTAGAAGAAGGAGAGCCGGTAGTTGTCCCGGTTGTATTCGGCGGTGCCGTCGGTCATCTCGACGACCAGGCCGCCGGGGTTGCGCAGCAGCAGGGGCAGGGCGTGGTGGCTGGTGATGGCGTGGGTCTCGACGGCGAGGCGCAGCAGCCGCAGCCCGTTGTCCAGGTCGTGCTCCCAGACCGGGCTCTCCCACTCGAAGAGGTTCTCGCCGCCCCAGACGTCGTTGACCAGGACGTCGAGCCGGTTCTGCTCCTCGGCGATCCGGTCCACCAGTGCCTTGACCTGTGCCGGGTCGAGATGGTCGGTCGGTACGGCGATGCCGTGGCCGCCCGCTGCGGTGACCAGGTCGGCGGTGTCCTCGATGGTCTCCGGCCGGTCGTACTCGGAGCGCTGCTGCCGGGTGCTGCGTCCGGTCACGTAGACGGTGGCTCCGGCGGCCCCGAGTTCCACGGCGATGCCGCGTCCGGCGCCTCGGGTCGCGCCCGCGACCAGCGCGACCTTGCCCGTCAGGTTCCGGTTCCTGTCCTGCCGCATGTCCATGGCTCCTCCGTGCGCGATCGACGACCCGACCGACCCGGCCCGTGGACCGGCGTCACGTCCAGGGTGTCGCCAATTCCGGACATCCGCTGTCCGGTATTCCGCTCACGACATTCCGCAGCGCGGGCAGGTGCTCCGCCAGCGGGGCCAGGCCCACGTCCTGCCGGCGCTCTTCGACCGTCTCCGGGGAGCGGATCGGGTACGGGCAGAGCGTGCCGGCGTCGATACGGGTGCCGTAGAACTGCGGGAGGCCCAGCTCGACCGCGCAGTGGTCGGCGATGTAGGCGTGGTGCACGGCTGGGCAGCCGCCGTCCGCCACGGCCTCGGCGATCAGATCGCGGCAGGTGAGCTGGAAGCCGAGGTCGGCGGTGTGCAGCAGGATCATCAGGGCCGCAGTGGAGGCGGGCTCCCCGACCTGACCGGCCTCCGGCCAGCCGCGCCGGGCCACGGCCGCCCTGAGGGCGTCGGCGTTGGCGGCGCGGCACCGGGTGACGAAATGCCGGTTGAGGGCGGTGGGGTTCTCGCGGGCCCGGCGGGTCAGATGCTGGTCCTCCTCGGCCCTGCGCACCAGTTCGGCGGCCAGCGCGGCCTGGGCTGCCGGTGGCGGTTCGGCCGCCGGGCCTTGTGCGTTCTCGGTCTCCATCGGCGGTGCGCTCCTCATTCTGTTCTCCTGCCCCCGACGACCTTCACGTCTTCTCTCCTGTGACCAGCGAAAACCACACCTTCTTGCCCGGCATGCCCGGATCCGGCGGTGCCGTGCCCCAGTCGTCCGCAAGCGCGGCGACGATGGACAGCCCCCGGCCCGACTCGGCCGCGGTGCCGGGGGTACGTGGCCGGGGCAGCCGGGGCGAGGGGTCCGAGAGGGTGACGCGCAGTTCGTGCTCGGTGTGTTCGAGTACGAGGGCGATGGCGTCGGCCGGGCCGGCGCCCCCGTGCCGGACGGCGTTCGCGAACAGCTCGTCCGTCGCGAGGACGGCGTCGTCGAGCAGGTGCGAGAGCTGCCAGAGGGTGAGGTGCGCGGCCACCGTGCGCCGTACCCAGGCCGCGCACGAGGCGTGTGCGGGCACCGCGACCTGGAACAGGCGGGGCCTGCTGAGGGAAATCAAGGAAGCCTCACCATGTAGTTCACGTACACGTACACATCTGCGCCTGCGTCGTCCATGCGGTCCGGTCCGGTGTCGTCCACCGTCCGCCACCCGGCCCGGCACACGGAGGTGCGGCGACGGCCGGGTAAGCCAGGCGGGGATGCCGCGGGTGCCGTCATCAGGACTCCTTCCGGTGCGCCGGAGCGCCGGTGGCTGTTGTCGAAGACAACAGCACCGGGGGGCCACCGGGACAGGGAGTGCGGGGGTTGTCCGGTTGCATATGCGTAGTGGCGGGGGCGGTAGGTTCCCGTTCATGGAGTACGTGAACGAAGGCCGGGCCACCGGCTCGCGGTACCGCTCCGGCGGCCCGGCCGGGGTACGGGGCAAGAGGGTGCTGGTCACCGGGGGCACCCGGGGGCTCGGCGAGCGGATCGTACGGCTGCTGCTCGCGGAGGGCGCACTGGTGGCGACGTGTGCGCGGGGGGAGTCCGGGCTGGCGTCACTTAGGTCCTCCCTGGACGAGGAGTCACGCGGCCGACTGCTCACCGAGGTGCTGGACGTGGTGGAGCCCGATCGGCTGGAGGACTTCGCCAGTGCTGCGACGAAACGTTTCGGCGGAGCGTTGGACGGCGTCGTCGCGTGTGTCGGGGGCTCCCGGGGCGGGCGACTCGAACGATCGGTCGCACAGGACTGGACGGCGACCTGGGAGCTGAACGCCGGCCACACGGCCCGGCTCGTCCGGGCCGCGCTGCCGGGGCTGCGAGCGGCAGGGGGCGGCTCGGTCGTCGTGGTCGCGTCGATCTCCGGCTGGAAACCGGGACCGTACGCGCAGTACGGCGTGGCCAAGGCCGCCCAGATCCATCTGGCGACCACCCTGGCCCGCGAACTCGGCCCCGACCGCATCCGCGTGAACGCGGTCTCCCCGGGCTCGATGCTGATCCCCGGTCGCCGCTGGGACCGGATGCGCGTGGAGGAACCTGAGGCGTACGCGGCGTTCACGGCCACCGAGCTGCCCGGCGGCGAGCCGGTCACGCCGGAGGAGGTCGCGGAGGTGGTCGCGTTTTTGCTGTCCGACGCGTCGAGGGGGATCTCGGGGGCGAACGTGCCCGTGGATCGGGCGCAGAACTCGCCTACGCCGGAAGGGTATTGAGGTGGTTCTTTCGGCTTGGGCCGGTGGGGGCTGGTCGCGCAGTTCCCCGCGCCCCTTAAGGGCGCGTCCGCATCCGGAGTCGGCAGGCACCCGGTGCCGATGACCGGTGGCCCCAGTGTCCGTGTCCATCGCAAGGGCTCCGTTATGCCACCGCGCCCAGCACAGCCCGCGATCTGCGGTCGAACTCCTGCACCATCGGCTCTCCCCGGTGTGGGGCCAGGCGGCCTCGGAAGTCGCGTAGGGCCTGGATCGAGCGTTCGCTGTGGACGCCGCTCAGGGCGTCGAGTGCATCTGTGGCCGTGCTCAACGCCTCGTCGAGGCGGTGTTGTTGGAGGTGGGCCGTGGCCAGTACCGAGCGGCTGATGGCCTGGCGTCGGCGGCGGTCGGCGTGGGCGATTACCGACTGCTTCGCGGTGTTCTCCGCCTGGGCCGCCCAGCCCAGGTCCCGGAAGCAGACAGCCGACTCCGCCTCCAGGTAGTGGTGGTCCAGGAAGCGCACCCAGGGTGACTCCTGGGCGCTGCCCCGGCTCGCGGCCAGTTGCTGCTCGGCCGCGTGCAGGGCGTCGGAGGTCTCGCGGGCGCGGCCGAGCGCCGCGTGTCCCCTGGCGGACATGGCGTACAGGCGCATCAGGCCTAGCGGGCTGCCCGAATCCCTTGCCGTGGCGAGACCCGCCCGCGCCAGGCACACGCCCTCGTCGGGGCGGCCGAGGCTGGTCGCCAGGTGGGAAAGGCCGGCCAGGATCTGCCCGCCGAGCACCCGGTCTCGCCCCTCGGCGCAGAGCCGCAGCCCCTGGGTCATGTAGCGCTGGGCGAGCCCGTACTCCCCCGCGTCGTACGAACTCCAGCCCGCCATCGCCGCGAGGCGGGCCGCGGCGGCGAACAGCTCGCGGAGCCGGCCCGGGGCGAGACCGCGCTGTTGGAGCATGGGGATGATCTCGGTGGACAGGTAGTGCACGATGCTGGTGCGGACCCCGCCGCCCCCGTAGTGGTTGTCCATCTCGTCGAACATGCCGATCATCGCGTGGACCTGTTCCACGGGACCGGCGGCGCCGGGAGGCGCGACGGCCACCGACGCGAGGCGCACGGCGTCCCCGTCAGCCGTCCCCTCGTTCTCCAGCAGCCAGAGCAGCCACTCCCGTTGAGGGTTCGTCAGGGCTCCCGCGACGAACGGGACCGTGCCGAGGAGGGTGCGCCGGGAGATGTCGGTGGAGCCGAGTTCCGCCAGGGTGTGCAGGGTTTCCGCCACGTCGTCGCCGTACACAAGTGCCCTGCCCACGACGGGGCGTTGCTGGTCGGGCACGAAGCCGAGGTCCGCCGGGGAGAGCGGGCGGGCCAGCCGCTCGCTCAGCACCGCGGCGATCAACTCGGGTGTGCCGCCCCGGGGCTGCTGGCCCTGGAGCCAGCGGGTGACCGACGCCTTGTCGTAGTTGGTGTCCACGCCCTGCCGGCGGCCCAGTTCGTTGACGCGGTGCGCGAGTGAGGAGTACGAGCAGCCGGCGTCCTTGAGCGCGGTCGCCAGTGTCTTGTTGGCTCCGCCCGCGCCCTTGCCCGGGCTTCTCGGTTGTCCGTTCGTCACGGCGGCCATCCAGGTCTCGCAGTCTCGCATCACGTCGGTGTGGGGCTTCGTCCCTGTCCGGAACTGCCGGGTCGTCAACTTCCCGGCGGGCGGACGAGATTCGATGTCCGGTGACGCCGACGCACGGTGTGCGCCAGGTCACTCGATCACTATGGTGACCGACAGGCACAGCTCGCAACCTTCGTTCTGATAATTTCAGAATGAAGCGCAAAGGCCTGTCGGTGTCAACCGAAGACGTGGCACACTGCCCGCTGTGACGGCGGTCCCCGGAGGTCCCACGTGAGCGAGAACCGCTCAGGCGGAAGTGCCCCCACGGTCCTTCGGATGGTCCTCGGAAAGCGTCTGAGGCATCTGCGGGAGCAGGCGGGTGTGTCGTTCGAGGACGCCGCACGGGCGATCGAGGTCACGCCGTTGACGGTCCGCCGGATGGAGAAGGCCGAGGTCGGCCTCCGCATCCCCTACGTGAAGGAGCTGCTGCGCACCTACGGGGTCCTGGCCAAGGAGGTCGACGACTTCCTCAAGCTGGCCAGGGAGGCCAACAAGCCCGGCTGGTGGTACACGTACCGCGATGTGCTGCCGGACTGGTTCAGCGCCTACGTGAGCCTGGAGAGCGAAGCCACCGTCATCCGGCTCTACGAACCCCACTACGTCCCCGGCCTGTTGCAGACCCACGACTATGCCGCCGCGCTGCTGCGCATCGGCTTTCCCAACGAGAGTCCCGAGGACATCCGGCGCCGGGTCGACCTGCGGCTGAGGCGCCAGGATCTGCTCGACAAGCCCGAGGCGCCCGCCGTCTGGGCCGTACTGGACGAGACCGTGCTGCGCCGGCCCGTGGGCGGGGCCGAGGTGATGCGGGCTCAGATCGACCACCTCATCGAGGTGTTGGCGTACCCGAAGGTCCGTATCCAGATCATGCGCTTCGCCGTGGGCCCGCACCCGGGGGCCTTCGGTCCCTTCCACTACTTCCGCTTCGGCTTCTCCGAACTGCCCGACGTCGTCTACACGGAGAGCCTCGCCGGCGCGCAGTACTTCGACCAGCCCGCCGACGTCGTGACGTACCTGGAGGTACTGGACCGGATGTCCGTTCAGGCGGAGCCGGTCGCTCGGACCAGGGAGACCCTGGCAGCACTGCGTAAGGAGTTGTGAACCATGGCAACCAACGGCCCCATCCACAGCGGGATGCCCGCGTCCGAACTCGGCTCCGAGGGCTGGCACAAGCCCTGGAGCGGCACCAACGGCGGAAGCTGCGTCGAGGCCAAGCGACTGCCCGACGGCAGTGTCGCGTTCCGGCAGTCCAAGGACCCGGACGGGCCCGCGCTGGTCTACTCCCGGGACGAGATGGTGTCGTTCCTGGAGGGCGCCAAGTCCGGCCAGGCCGACTTCCTCATCGCCTGACCGCCTGACCCACCGGCGCACTCCGCCGGCGTACGGCGCACCACCACACCCGCACAACCGGACAACCCGCACGAGCACTCCCGCCGTGCGGAGGTCCCGTACACACTGAGGGAGTTGACGCACCACCTCACGCATCACTGCGAAGACCGAAGGGAGCGGCATGCGTACGCCGCCTCGCGTCCCGGGTCGAGTCATGCCGCCCGGACGTGCCGGCCTCCCCTGCCGGGCCGCTCCCCGACGGGCCGGGACGACCCCGCGATGAACCTTCCGCAGACCACCGCGGAAGCCGTCGCCCGGTACCGCACCCTGGTCGTCGAGGGCCACGAGGGCATCCGCCGGACCCCGGTGTTCGCCGAACTGGCCCGCGCCGGTTTCGTGTTACGGCGGCCGCCGGGCGGTCTGCACCACCTCGACCCGACGCTGCCGTACCGCGAACTGCTGTCCGCGCCCGGCCGGCTCGTCATCGACGGCGGCATCATCAGGGAACTCGTGTACGGGCCGCTGCGGCACGGACGTTCCCGGGTGACCTGGATCCAGGCGCTCGACCACGCCGAAGCGGTCGCGGAACGCGACGGCGCCATGCTCCATCTCGTCGGCGGGCAGCACGGCGACGACGATTCGGAGACCGTGGCCGCGACCCTCGCGTACGCCCGGGTCTTCCGCACGCTCGCCCAGCACGTTCCCGTCGTGACGATCGACGCCGCCGAGCTGCCCGCCGAACCGGGTCGCCGCATCCGTGCACCCGCGTCCCGCCAGTCCCAACTCCGGCAACAGGCACGGCAGTTGACGGTAGGTTAGCGAAGTCCGCGTGAGGCGAATCAGGAGACCCCGATGACAGACGGCCGGCCCACCCCCGACCAGGAAGCACTGTCCAAGATCGACACCACGGTGCCGCACTCCGCCCGCATCTGGAACTACTGGATGGGCGGCAAGGACAACTACGAGGTCGACCGCCAGGCGGGCGACGAGTACCGCGAGATCGCCCCCAACATCGAGACGATGGCCCGGGCTTCCCGCGTGTACCTGATCCGCGCGGTCACCTTCGTGGCCCGCGAGTGCGGTATCCGCCAGTTCCTCGACATCGGCACCGGCCTGCCGACGTACGACAACACGCACCAGGTGGCCCAGAAGGTGGCCCCCGAGTCGCGCATCGTCTACGTCGACAACGACCCGCTCGTCCTGCGGCACGCCCAGGCCCTGCTCACCAGCACCCCCGAGGGCACCACGGACTACGTGGACTCGGATCTGCGCGAGCCCGAGAAGATCATCGAGGCGGCGGGCAGGTTCCTGGACTTCGACAAGCCGGTGGCGCTGATGCTGATGGGCATCCTCGGCCACATCCAGGACTGGGAGGAGGCCAAGTCGATCGCACACCGACTCCAGGCCGCCCTGCCTCCGGGCAGCTATTTCGTGCACTACGACAGCACGGACACCGACGAGGAACTCAAGCGAGCCCAGGACGGGTACGACGACACGGGTGCCGTGCCCTACGTCCTGCGCAGCCCCGACAAGCTCGCCGCGCTCTACGAGGGTCTGGAGCTGCTGGAGCCGGGCATCGTCTCCTGCCCGCTGTGGCGCCCGGAGCCCGGCACCTCGCCGGAGCCGACGGATGTGTACGGGGGGATCGCGTACAAGGCGTAGGCGCTGTCCGGCGGACGACGCCCGGGCGAGTTCCCGGTCGACCGGGCGGCTTCCGCTGTACCGAACGGTCGTGTTTAATGTCAGCCTGTCGATCGACAGGATTCCTGGCAATAGCCCGACCGATCGGAACCGCATGTCCCTCCTGGCCCGGCCTGCGGTGGCCTCCCTCATCGCCAAGACGATGCAACGTCTCGTCATGCTGGCGGACCGACGGACCAGCGGGCGGGGCTCCGCCGCCGCGGCCCACGCCCGCCTTCCCGAATTCCCGCGCGACACCAGCGAGTTGACGGTCCCTTCGTCGGTCGCCCCCGCCCGGGTCACGGTCTACCGGCCCGTGACCGAGGACCCGGCCCCGCCGGTCCACGTCAACTTCCACGGCGGCGGCTTCGTCATGGCCGTCACGGAGACGGACGACGCCTTCTGCCGTGCCGTCGCCGCGCTGGCGGGCGTGGTGGTCGTCAACGTCGACTACGTCGTCGCTCCGCAGCATCCGTTCCCGGCCCCGCCCCGGCAGTCGTACGAGGTGGTCCGCTGGATCGCCGAGCACGGCGCCGAGCACGGCTGGGACGGCACCCGGCTCACCGTCGGCGGGCAGAGCGCGGGCGGCGGTCTCGCGGCGGCCGTGGCGCGCCAGGCCCTTGAGGAGGGCGGTCCCTCGATCACGCTCCAGGTCCTGCACTACGCGCCGCTCGACCTCGCGACGCCCGCGAAGGACAAGCGGGCGGCGATCGCCAAGCCGGTGCTGCGCCCGTGGATGGGCGAGGTGTTCGACAGCGCGTACGTCCCGGACCCGCGCGAGCGCGCCGACCGGCTGGTCTCCCCCGCCCACCCGAAGGAGACCGCGGACCTCAAGGGCATCGCCCCGGCCCTGATCGTCACGGCCGCGCACGACCGCCTCCACGCGGAGAACGTCCGCTACGCCGAGCGCCTGCGGCAGGTGGGCTCGCTGGTCGAGCACCATGACGTGGCGGGGGTCGACCACGGCTACGACCTCAACGACGACGAGAAGGCCCGGGAGATCTACGCCTTCATCGCCCGGCACGTACGGCAGGCCACGGCCGGCGACTGACGCCCCCGCCGACGGCCCGCCGTGATCCAACGGCGTTCACGGACATAGGTGTTCATCGCAAGGTGAGCGGGGTCTCCGTCTCGGCGTGGGTCAGTTTCTCGGGGTTGCGGACGTAGTAGAGGCCGGTGACGTGCGCGTTCTCGATGTGCATCGCCATGATCCCGTCGAGTTCGCCGTCCAGGTGTACGGCGAGTGCCGTGCTGCCGTTGACGACGGTCGGGGCGATGGTGACCGGGCTCGTGTTCTTGCCGAGCGCGCCGACCAGGAAGCGGGCGACCTTCTCGGCGCCGGTGATCGGGCGTAGCGCGGCCTGTTTGATGCCGCCGCCGTCGTTGACCATGACGACGTCCGGGGCGAGTACGTCGAGGAGCGTCTGCGGGTCCCCGGTCTCCAGTACGCGCTGGAACGATGCCAGGACGGCCCGGCTCTCGTCGGGCGAGACCGTCTGGCGGGGGCGCCGGGCGTCGACGTGGCGGCGGGCGCGGTGGGCGATCTGGCGGACGGTCGCGGGGGTCTTGTCGACGGCGGCGGCGATCTCGTCGTAGCCGGTGTCGAAGACCTCACGCAGGACGAAGACGGCGCGTTCGGTCGGGGAGAGGGTTTCGAGGACGAGCATCAGGGCCATGGAGATGCTCTCGGCGAGTTCGACGTCCTCGGCGACGTCCGGCGCGGTCAGCAGCGGTTCGGGCAGCCACTGGCCCACGTAGGCCTCCTTGCGGCGGTTCATGGTGCGCAGCCGGTTGAGGGCCTGGCGGGTGGTGATCCGGACCAGGTAGGCGCGCTGGTCGCGGACCTGGGCGAGGTCGACCTTGACCCAGCGCAGCCAGGTCTCCTGGAGGACGTCCTCCGCGTCGGCCGCCGAGCCGAGCATCTCGTAGGCGACGGTGAAGAGCAGGTTGCGGTGGGCGACGAACGTCTCGGTCGCCGGGTCGGTCTCATCGGTGCTCGGGCGTACGTCCACGACATGGTCCTCTTCGTCTTCGTCGACAGTTGACAGCCGTTCCTCGACAGGGAGACGTTGCCCGGCGCTCCGAATGTGACACGCCGGGCTCCGGCTCCCGCTCAGGCTGCCCGCTCGGCGGTGGTCCGCTTCTGGCCGAGTTCGCTCTGGAGCAGTTCGCGGCGCTTGGCATCCTTGGTCCACCAGGTGCGCGCGCCGGGCTTGCGGGCCTCGTACGACAGCTGCCAGGGGATGCCCTTGCAGATGAGTTCCTTGACCTTGGCGCCCGACCGGCCGCCGACGTAGTACTTCCTCGCGGTGTCGTCCTTGGTCATGAGCTGGAAGATGCCGGCGCGGCGCCCCAGGCTGATGCAGGTGCCGACGAAACCCACCTCGACGGACGCCGGCTGCTCTCCCGCGATCCGGCTCAGCACCGTCTCGGCGGCCTGCGGGCCCAGCTGGACCGCGGCCTGGCAGCTCATCCGGAACGGCAGGTCCGAGGGGGCCGCCGAGTCCCCGGCCGCGACGATGCGGGTGTCGTCCACGCTCGTCAGCGTCTCGTCCGTGAGCAGGCGGCCCAGGGCGTCGGTGCGCAGTCCGCTGCGGGCGGCGAGGTCCGGCACGCCGAAACCGGCGGTCCAGATCGTCACCGCGCTCGGCAGCTCGCGGCCACCGGCGAGCCGTACGGCGTCACGGGTCACCGCCGTGACCTTCGTGTCGGGGCCGTCGAGCACGGTCACCCCGAGGGCGGTGAGCCGCTTGGCCACCGAGCGCCGTCCTCGCGGGTGCAGGGACGGGCCGAGCGGGCCGCCGCAGACGAGAGTCACGGCGCGGCCCTGCTCCGCCAGCTCGGCGGCGGTCTCGATACCGGTCGGCCCGCCGCCGACGACGGTCACCGGTGCCGTGACGGCCTCGGCGTCGAGGACCGGCCGCAGCCGCTGCGCCTCCTCCAGGCCGGCGATCGGGTAGGCGAACTCGGCGGCACCGGGCACGCTCGGGGCGGCGCTGCCGCTGCCGACCGCGTAGACGAGGTGGTCGTATCCGACCGTCCCGCCGCTCACGAGCGTCACCACGCGCCCGGCCGCGTCGATCCGTGCCGCGCTGTCCACCACCAGGCGAACCCTCTCGGCGAGGACCTTCCGGTAGTCGACGACCGCCTCGCCGGTGCCGCCGACGAGTTGGTGGAGGCGGATGCGGTCGACGAAGGTGGGGCGGGGGTTGATCAGGGTGACGGTGATGTCGGTGCGCTGGGTGAGCCTGTTGGCGGCCATGACGCCCGCGTAGCCGCCGCCGATCACGACCACATCAATGTTCTCGCTCATGGTGTCTCCTCCGTTTGGCCGGGGCCCCTGGGGTGGGGTTCGGTCTCAAGACACCGGTCGGTCGGGAGCTGTGACAGGTACGGCCAGAATTTTTTCGCCCCCGCCGCCCCTACCCGTCCCATCCCGTTCCTGGGGGCTGCGCCCCCAGACC
>NZ_JBSFDA010000131.1:0-28961 GCF_053593675.1 Streptomyces sp. NPDC002156
TTTCGCCCCCGCCGCCCCTACCCGTCCCATCCTCGGGGGCGCTGCCCCCGAACCCCCGTATCGCGCTGAACGCGCTCGTCCTCAAACGCCGGACGGGCTGGATGTGGTGCCGGCCGGAGCTTGATCTTTCAGCCCGTCCGGCGTTTGAGGACAAGGCCCGTTCAGGGCCGACAGCGGGGGTCTGGGGGCGCAGCCCCCAGGGATGGGACGGGTAGGGGCGGCGGGGGCGAAGAAAAACCGTCCTCAGCCCGCGTCCAACGCCCGCCGCCACCCCTCCACCGCCCCCACAGACACCGGCCGCCCCCACCCCTCCGGCCGAGCCGCCCCACCGATGTGAAACGCGTCCACCCCAACCGCCCGCAACCCCGGCACATGCTCAAGACGCAGCCCCCCACCCACAAGAAGCCGCTGCTCATACCCAGGTTCCCCACACCTCGCCGCCTCGGCGAGCAACGTGGCGAGCCCGTCGTCGACGCCGACAGGCGAGCCGGCGGTGAGGTAGGTGTCGAGCCCGGGAAGACCGTCGAGCTGCTTGCGCACGGCGTCCCGGTCGACGGCATGGTCGAGCGCCCGGTGAAACGTCCACGGGCACCCGTCGAGCACGCCGACAACCCGCTCGACGGCACCGAGATCGACCCCGCCCTCGGCGTCGAGAAACCCGAGCACGAACTGATCGGCCCCGGCCCCCCGCAGTTCCCGGGCCACCCGCACCACCCCGTCCACATCCCCGGCGGCAAACCCGTCCGCCAGCCGCAGCATCACCCGCAGCGGGATGTCGACGGCGGCCCGGATCCCTGCGAAGGCCTCGACCGTCGGGGTGAGCCCGTCGGCCGCCATGTCGGTGACCAGCTCCAGCCGGTCCGCACCTCCGGCCTGGGCGGCGACGGCGTCCTCGACACCGAGGGCGATCACCTCCAGGACTGCACGCTGGCCCATCGGACCCCTTCCCTTGGTCGCCCTTGGAGCACTACAGGTCTAGTCCAATCCAAGCGTACGCCCATGAGGTCCGCCCCCGTCCCTCACCCCCCGAACATGTTCAACTCGCCCGCCTCCACCCCCACCAGTTCGAACTCCCCGGCCCCCGCCACAGACACAGACCGCCCCGCATACAGCCGTACAAGCGAAGCCGCACCCCCGATGAACCGCCCCGGCGTCCGCACCCCCGACACATCCCCCAACCGCAACGGCTCGTCCAGCTCATCGACATCGGCATGCAGCGGCACCAACCCGCGCTCACGGCTCAGCCGCGCGAGCAGCGGCAGCGCGTACGCCAACCCGGGCCCCTCGTACGCCCCCGGCTCGCCAAGGGCCTCCCGTACGTCACCGGCGTGCACCCACTCCCCCAGCGCGGCCCCGTCCAGCCTCCCGCCGGCCCTGGCAATCGCATCCCCCGCCTCACCCATCACCCGCTCCAGCTCGTCCACGACCTGCGCGTTCGTCCAGTCGCCCCGCTCGGCGATGTCCCGGGCGTTCGACTCGGGCGAGAAGGCGCCCTTCTCCAGCCGCCCCTCCACCACCCTCAGCAGCACGGCCGAACAGTGCGCGAGCACATCCCGCACGGTCCACTCCGGACACCCGGCGGTCACGATCCCGAAGTCGGCCTCGGACCGGGCCCGCAGCAGCGGTATCAGCGCGTCGCGCTCGACGATCAGGAGCCGCCCGGGCAGCTCGGGGTCACGTACATCACGTACATCGGCAGAAGACGTCATGCCTCCCACGCTAGGGGCGGAAGCGGCCGACCGGGAGAATGCCCCCATGCCCGATCAAGCCGATCCAGTCACCCTCGGTGCCCTCGACGCCCTCCGCACCCGCTGGACCCACACCCTGAAATCAGCCCGAGCCACGACCTCGCCGGAGCCCCCCGACCCCACCCCGTACGCCGACAACCTCCTCACCCGCTACCAGGAACCCCACCGGCGTTACCACACCCTCACCCACCTCACCGCGGTCCTGGACCACATCGACGTACTGGAGCGGGCGGAGGCCGGGTACGCCCCCGACCCCGCCCTGGTCCGCCTCGCCGCCTGGTTCCACGACGCCGTGTACGCCCCCGACCGCTCCGAGAACGAGGAGCGCTCCGCCCGTCTCGCCGAGCGCGCGCTCCCCGAGGCCGGTGTCTCGGCGGCGGACACGGCCGAGGTGGCCCGCCTGGTCCGCCTGACCGTCACCCACGCCCCGGCGCCCGACGACCACAACGGCCAGGTCCTGTGCGACGCGGACCTCGCGATCCTGGCCGCGCCCCAGGAGACGTACGCCGCCTACACGGCCGCCGTCCGCGAGGAGTACGGCTTCGTCCCGGAGGACGCCTTCCGGGAGGGCCGGGCAGCGGTACTGCGCCAACTCCTCGCCCTGCCAAGGCTGTTCCGGACGCCGTACGGGGCACAGGTGTGGGAGGAGGCGGCGCGGGCCAATGTCGCGGCGGAGCTGGGGCGGCTCGAAGCGGAGCCGGGCCCCCTTTGACGGGCCCCCTTTAATCCGTGTCCGTGCGGACACCCGACCACCTATCCTCACCGCATGCTGAGCATGGGTGCGGACGAACTGGACGAGGCCGTCGCGAGCGTGGTGGCGCTGCTGCGGCCGGCGGTGGACCGGGACTGGACGGACGTCAACGCCGGTGGGCTGGAGTGGAGTTGCCGGCAGACCGCCGAGCACATCGTCGCCGACTTCATCGCGTACGCCACCCGGCTGGCGGGTCGGGCAGAGCACGGCTACCTCCCCCTCAGGATCACCCTCACGAGCGAGGACGGCCTGCACACCGCCGGCAACGCCGACATCCTCGACGTCATCGCCGCGACCGGCGCCCTGCTCGGCGCCGCCATCCGCACCGCACCCCGTGACGCGCGGGCCTTCCACCCGCTCCCCTTCCGCAGCGCGAACCGCGAGGGCTTCGCCGCGATGGGCATCGCCGAAGTACTGCTGCACACCCACGACATCGCCGAGGGACTCGGGCTGCCGTACGAACCGCCCGCGCACCTGGCCGAGTTCGTCCTCACCCGGATCTTCCCGGACGTCCGGCCTGGCCCCGACCACTGGCAGAACCTGCTCTGGGCGACCGGCCGCGCCGACCTCCCCGGCCGCGCCCGGCTCACCGAGTGGCACTGGACGAACAACCACGTCCTCGACACCGAACGCCTCCGCCTGGAGGGCGTCACCCCGGCCGCCGCGGCCGACCTGAGCACGGGCGGCACCGGCGGTTTCGACTGGATCGAGGGCGGCCCCTTCGACGGCACCCGCGAGGCCGCCGGGATGGTGGTCAAGTCGTACGAAGCGGGCGTACACCGACCGGAGTTCGGCCTGTACGTCCTCGTACGCCGCGAGGACGACCGCGCGGTCGGCGGCATCGGCTTCCACGGCGTCCCCGACGAGGATGGCAAGGCCGAGGTCGGCTACGACCTCGCGGAGGCCGCCCGCGGCAACGGCTACGCGACGGAGGCGCTGCGCACACTGGCGGAATGGGCCCTGGCGCGGGACGACGTACGGTCCCTGTTCGCGACCATCGAGCCGAGCAACATCCCGTCCCAGGCGGTGATCGCCCGCGCCGGATTCGTGCGCGTCAGCGAGGAACTCGACGAAGAGGGGCTCCAGGC
Source organism: Streptomyces sp. NPDC002156 (assembly GCF_053593675.1). Classification (NCBI taxonomy): domain Bacteria; kingdom Bacillati; phylum Actinomycetota; class Actinomycetes; order Kitasatosporales; family Streptomycetaceae; genus Streptomyces; species Streptomyces sp. NPDC002156. The sequence goes on from NZ_JBSFDA010000131.1 coordinate 3,588, forward strand.
CTACGAGTTGCGCGGCTGACGCCCCGGGCTGTCGGTCCGGCCCGGCGCCTTCCGCCTGCGCAGCCCCGCCCCGTGCAGCAGCCGTACGACCTCGCGGCTGCTGACCTCCACCGCCCCGGCCGCCACCACATCCCCGTACCGATGCGACGGAATGTCGTAGTGATCCCGCTCGAAGGCCCGCCGAGGCACCCCCAACTCATCGGCGAACGCGTGCAGTTCGTCGTACGAGACGTCGCTCACGAGGTGCGACCAGAGGCGGCCGTGGCCCGGCCAGACCGGCGGGTCTATGTAGACGGTCACGACGAGACAACCCCGCCGCCCGCAGACCCCAGCGAGCCCAGCGCCGCCACCCGCACCCCCGCCTTGTGACACACCCACTGCGGGTCGGGGCCCAACTCGGGCTCCACCTCCAGGGCGTGTGGATCGCCTGCGCCGCAGACCGGGCACAGGGGCCAGCGGCCGTAGCTCTCCAGGAGGGCGTCCTGGACGTCCTGGGCGACCAGCCCCGCCACGTACCCGGAACCCTCCGGCCACTGCTCGACCCACCAGCGGCGCTGTACGACCGACTCCTCGACCATCGAGACCACGTCCGCCTCGGCGACCTCGCCCGCGACCAGGTCGGCGAGCACGAGGGCGCGGGCCGAGTGCAACGCCTGCTCCAAGGGGGTGATGGGGGTCATGCACCCATTGTGCGCACTCTTGACCCTACGCCCGAATAGAAAATATCTTTCATCATGTGACCCAAGACGTGAAGGAAATTTTCGGATCAGCGGCCGCCGTACCCGGTGGGCTCGGTGTCACCCCACCCGCGCCCGCCGCCCTCGCCGCCAAGGTGCGGACGCTGGCGCCCTCGATGACCCGCTCGATGCAGCGCGTCGCCGAGGCGGTCGCCGCCGATCCGGCCGGCTGCGCGGCCCTCACGGTCACCGGCCTCGCCGAACTCACCGGCACCAGCGAGGCGACGGTCGTCCGTACCGCCCGGCTGCTCGGCTACCCCGGGTATCGCGACCTGCGCCTCGCGCTCGCGGGGCTGGCCGCCCAGCAGCAATCAGGGCGCTCCCCCGCCGTGACCGCCGACATCGCCGTCGACGACCCGCTCGCCGACGTGGTGGCGAAACTGGCCTACGACGAGCAGCAGACCCTCGCCGACACGGCCGCCGGACTCGATGTCGTCCAGCTTTCCGCCGCCGTCAGCGCGCTCGCCGCCGCCCGTCGCATCGACATCTACGGCGTCGGCGCCTCCGGTCTGGTCGCCCAGGACCTCACCCAGAAGCTGCTGCGCATAGGGCTGATAGCGCACGCCCACAGCGACCCGCATCTCGCCGTCACCAACGCCGTGCAGCTGCGCGCGAAGGACGTCGCCATCGCGATCACGCACTCGGGGTCCACGGGTGATGTGATCGAGCCGCTCAGGGTCGCGTTCGAGCGGGGGGCCAGCACCGTCGCGATCACCGGACGCCCCGACGGGCCGGTCACCCAATACGCCGACCACATCCTCACCACCTCCACGGCCCGCGAGAGCGAGCTGCGCCCGGCGGCCATGTCGTCCCGTACCAGCCAACTCCTCGTCGTGGACTGCCTGTTCATAGGTGTGGCGCAGAAGACGTACGAGACCGCCGCGCCCGCCCTCTCGGCCTCCTACGAGGCCCTGGCCCACCGCCACACCCCCCGCAGCAGCAACAGCAACACGACATCGCGCCGATAGCGCCGAAAAACCGCTGGACCGAGAGGCCAAGAGACCGAAAGACCGTTGGACCGAAAGACCGTTGGACCGTTAGATCGGAAAGAGCAGCACGCCATGACCTCAACCGCTGACGCCTCCTCCAACAGCCGTGCCCTGAAAGAGGAGTTGGAGTCGCTGACGACCGAGGCGTTCCGCCCGGAGCTGGCCGATATCGATCAGTTGCCCACCCTCGACATCGCCCGGCTGATGAACGCCGAGGACACCACAGTCCCGGCCGCCGTCGCCGAACGGATCCCGGAGATCGCCGCCGCGATCGACGCCGTGGCGGCCCGTATGGCACGCGGCGGACGGCTGGTCTACGCGGGCGCGGGGACCCCGGGCCGGCTCGGTGTGCTGGACGCGTCCGAGTGCCCGCCCACCTTCAACACCGACCCCGCGCAGGTCACGGGCGTGATCGCGGGCGGCCCCGAGGCCATGGTCACCTCGGTCGAGGGCGCCGAGGACTCCAAGGAGCTGGCCGCCGTAGACCTCGACGCGCTCGGCGTCACCGCCCTGGACACGGTGGTCGGCGTCTCGGCGTCGGGCCGTACGCCGTACGCGATCGGCGCCGTCGAACACGCCCGCGCGCAGGGCGCGTTGACGATCGGGCTGTCCTGCAACGCGCACAGCGCGCTCGCGGCCGCCGCCGACCATGGCATCGAGATCGTCGTAGGACCCGAGCTGCTCACCGGGTCCACGCGCCTCAAGGCGGGGACGGCACAGAAACTCGTCCTCAACATGCTGTCGACGATCACGATGATCCGGCTCGGCAAGACGTACGGGAATCTGATGGTCGACGTACGGGCGTCGAACGAGAAGCTGCGGGCCCGTTCGCGGCGGATCGTCGCCCTGGCGACCGGGGCGGGCGACGAGGAGATCGAGGCGGCGCTCGCGGCGACGGACGGGGAGACGAAGAACGCGATCCTCGTCGTGCTGGGCGGGGTGGACGGTCCGACGGCGGCCCGGCTCCTCGCGGAGAACGACGGCCATCTGCGGGCGGCCCTGGCAGCAGCACCCCGCTGAGGTACTACTGAGGTACTGAGGGGCTCGGCCGTCGGGCAGGATGGGCGCCATGACCGAGATCCACACCCCCCGCCTCCTCCTCCGCCGCTGGACCGACGACGACCTCGTGCCCCTGTCGGAGATCCACGCGGACTCCCAGGTGATGCGCTGGATCGACGACGGCTCGGTGCGCGACCTGGAGTACACGGCCGAGGCGATCGAGCGGTGGGAGGAGGAGTGGGACGAGGAGGGCTTCGGCGTCTTCGCCGTCGAACTGCTCGCCTCGGGCGAACTGGCGGGCGCGGTCGGCCTGTCCGTGCCCGAGTTCCTGCCGGAGGTCGCGTCGGACGTGGCGATCAGCTGGCTGCTCGGCTCACAGTTCTGGGGCCAGGGGTACGCCTCCGAGGCCGCCCACGCGACCCTGGAGTTCGCCCTCCAGGACCGGGGTCTCGACCGGGTGATCAGCATCAGCAGGGCGGGCGACGACGCCTCCGAGAACGTCATCCGCAAGCTGGGCCTGACCGAGGAACAGCAGACGACCCACCCTGTGTACGGCCATCAGCTGATCGTCCACGCGATCGACCTGACGGAGTTCGAGGCGTAGGCCGGCCTCCGTAGGCATACCCGTACTCGCGCCCGCGTTGTCAGTGGCGTGTGCGACGGTGGAGACCACTGAGCGCTCAGCGCACCGCACGTACGCCTGCCCGCCGGAAGGGACGACCACCGTGAACCACGCCCAGCTGACCGCCCTCGGGCGAGCCCTGCGCGTCCTCGGCGAGCACGGGGACGCGCTCGGCTCCGACACCCCCGACGCGAAACTGCAGGAGGTCAAGGCCGACCTGAAGCGGGCCCTGGCGATCCTGGAGGACACGGTGTCCGGGTCGGCGCCCACGACCCGCTGCGGCGAGCATCCGAACGGCCCGGTGGACGAGAGCGCGGTCGACCTGTGCCTGCTCTGCGAGACGCGCCGCCGCAGCGCCCGCCGCAGCCAGCAGAACGGCGACTACGGGCAGCACCACCGTCCCACGGACCCGGAATCGGCGACTCCCGAACGCACGATGTCCCGCTACGGTGTCCGCGCCGACCGCCCCCAGCCCCAGCAGCGCTGGCTCCCCGAGGTCTGGACCGGCCAGGTCTGGCAGCTCTGCGGCACCCCGCGCCGCGACCGCCTGGAGGCCGAGCGCTACCTCTCCGCCGAGCGCCGGGGCGCCCGCCCGGGCATCGCCTACCGCCTGGTCCACGAGTTCACCGACTACGAGGTCCTGCGGATCTGGGGCACCCCGGTGAAGGTGGACATCGAGCCGATGGGCAACCTGTGAGCACGTTCAGCACGTTCCGAATCGGCGGAGACCAAGGGGCCAGGGCTCTGGAGGTCGGCAGGCTCAGCTTCGGCGCCATGCATCTGCCCGCCGAACCGGCCGCCGACCGCGCGAACGCCGTGGCCGTGGCCCGGCGGGCGGTCGAACTGGGCGTCACCCTCATCGACACGGCCCACCTCTACGGCGGAGGAGCCAACGAGGAACTCCTCGCCGAGGCCCTGCACCCCTACCCGGACGACCTGCTGATCACCACCAAGGTCGGCTTCACACGCTCCCAGCCCTCCGGCGAGTGGCGCAACGACGGCCGCCCGGACAGCCTCCGTACGCAGGTGGACGAGGCTCTGCGCCGGCTGCGCGTCGAACGCCTCGAACTCCTACAGCTGCACCGTCTGGACCCCGAGGTCCCACTCCCCGAACAGCTGGGCGCGCTGCGGGAGTTGCGGGCGGCGGGCAAGGTCGGCCGTATAGGCCTCTCGGAGGTGACGGTCGCGGAACTGGCCGACGCCCGCGAGATCGTCGACATCGCGAGCGTCCAGAACCGGTACAACCTGCTCGACCGCGAGCACGAGCCCGTACTCAGGGCCTGCGAGGCGGCGGGGATCGCGTTCCTGCCGTGGCGCCCGGTGGCCTGGGGCTCGACGGGCGAACAGGCGACGATCGCCGCCATCGCCCACGAACTCGACGCGACCCCCACCCAGATCGCCCTGGCCTGGCTTCTCCACCGCTCCCCGGCGATCCTTCCGATCCCGGGCACGGCAAGGATCCCGCACCTGGAGGAGAACGTGGCGGCGGCCCGGGTCGAACTGACTCCGACACACATGGAGAGCCTGGACGGCCTCGCGGAGAACCCCGAGCCCTGAAACCAGAGCCCGGTAGTCTCCCGCGTGGCCAGGGTCAGGCCCCGGTCGAGTTCTTCGCGTACGGAGACTCCGCCTCGGCCCCCAGCGCAGCCACGGAAGCCGACGCAGGTTCCCCCTCGCTGAGGCCGAACCGCCCATGCACAGCCCGCAGGAACCCGGGCGCGTACCAGGCCGAGCGGCCGAGCAGTCGCATCGCCGCAGGGACAAGAACCCCCCGTACAGCCACAGCGTCGATGAGAATCGCCAGCCCACTCCCCAGGCCGAACATCTGCATGAAGCTGATCTTGGACGTGCCGAAGGCGAAGAAGCTCACGGCGAGGAGGCAGGCCGCCGCGGTGACGATACGGCCGGTGTGCCCGAGGCCGTTGGCCACGGCGGACTCGTTGTCCTCGCCGAGGTCGTGGAGCTCCTTGATCCGGCTGGTGACGAACACCTCGTAGTCCATCGACAGGCCGAAGGCGATGCAGAACATCAGCACGGTCATCGACACCTCCATCGGCTGCGCCGAGAAACCGAGCAGCGAGGAGAAGTGCCCGTCCTGGAAGATCCAGGTCATGACGCCGAGGGTCGCGCCCAGGCTGATCACGTTGAGGAGCAGGGCCCGCAGGGGCTGGACCACGCTCCCCGTGAACAGGAAGAGCAGGACGAAGGTGGTGAGGGCGACCAGGGCCACGGCCATCGGGAGCCGACCGCTGATGGAGTCCTTGGAGTCGACCAGTACGGCGTCGACGCCGCCCACCAGAGGGTCGGACCCGGCGGGCGGCTCGATCGCCCGCACCTCACGAACCAGGTCCTGCGCCTCGTCCGACCGAGGCACCAGGTCGCTCACCACGCTGATCCGTTGTGCGCCGGGCCGCCCGAGGGCGGAGCCGGCGGACCCGGACTCCGTAGCGGACCGCTGTCCATCCGCATAGCTACCGACACTCGTGTCGACCCGCACGACACCCTCAAGCCCGGACAGTTCGGCCGCGTACGCGCTCAGGGGAACCTCGGCGACCGGCCCGTCGACGACGACATGAAGGGCCGACTCGTCGTTGCCGTTGAAGTTCTCGCGCAGGGCCACGGAGACCTGGCGGCTCTCGGCGCCCGCAGGCAGGACGCGTTCGTCCGGGGTGCCGAAGGTGATCCCCAGCAGCGGACTCGCCGCCACCAACAGGACCGCCAGCACGGGCAGCGCGGTGAGCGCGGGCCGCCGCATGACCGTACGGGCCAGCCGTCCCCACATGGAAGTACGGGACGTACGAGCGGTCGCGCGCCCCTGCTTCAGCCACGGCAACGGCAGCCGCCCGCTGTTGACCCGGTGCCCCAGGACCACGAACAGCGCCGGCATCACGAACAGCGTGCTGACGGCCGCGACGGCGACGACGCCGACCCCGGCGTAGCCGAACGAGCGGAGGAAGTACTGCGGGAACACCAGGAGCGCGGCGAGCGCGGCGGCGACGGTCGCGGCGGAGAACGCGACCGTACGGCCCGCGGTGTGCACCGTCCGGCGTACCGCGTCGTCCACGCTCGCCCCCGTCGCGAGCTGCTCCCGGAACCGGCTGATCATCAGCAGGGCGTAGTCGATGCCCAGGCCGAGGCCCAGCGCCGTGGTGAGGTTGGTCGCCGAGACGGAGACGTCGGTGACGCTCCCGAGGAGCGAGAGCTGGGCGAACGAGCCCAGGATGGCGATGACCGCGATGACGAGCGGCAGCAGGGCCGCGACCACACTGCCGAAGACGAACAGGAGCAGTACGAGGGTCAGCGGCACGGCGATGGCCTCGGCGAGGACGAGATCGTCGACGACCTGCTTCGACATGTCACCGCCGACAGCGGCGCCGCCTCCGGCCCGGACGGTGAGTGCGTCCTCGTACGTCCCGGTGTAGGCGTCGATGAGGGCGCGGGCGTTCTCCTGCTGCTCGGTCTCGTCGCCCTTCACATGGGCGAGCACGATGGCCTCGCGGCCGTCCCGGGAGCGGAGATCAGCGATGCCGGTGTCCGTGTCCCAGTACGAGACGACGTTCGCGAGGCTCTTCTCCGCCCGCAGGTCGGCCACGAGTTCCCGGCCGCTCCGCGTGGCGGCCGAGGCATCGACACGCCCGTCCGAGGCCCGGACCAGCAGGACCAGGTTCGTCTCGCCGCCGAACTTCTCGTCGATGACCTTCGCGGCCCGGGTGGACTGGGAGGCCGGGTCGTCGAAGCCGCCCCCGAGCAGCTTGCCGAACGCGCCGGCGCCCAGGACACCCATGAGGGCCGTGGCCACGACGGCGACGACGAGGACCAGCCGGGACCGGCGGATCGCCAGCTCGGCTATGCGGTCGAACATGACCGTTCTCCTTTGACAGGAAGGGAGTTGAGAGCGAGGGAAGGGAGTTGACTGGCGCGCCACAGACGAAGTTAGCGGGAGGCAAAAAGATTTGGCAGTGTTAGATTTTCTTCATGCCCGCACACACCGACCCCGCAACGGCCCCGCCCTCCCTGCGAGAGCGGCGCCGGGCCGCAGCAGCCCGGGAGATCCTGGACGCCGCCGAGGTCCACCTCACCGAGCACGGCCCGCACGCGCTCTCCCTGCGCGCGGTCGCCCGGAGCCTGGGCATGACCGTGCAGGCGCTCTACCACTACTTCCCGAGCCGGGACGCCCTGGTCACGGCGCTGATCACCAAGGCGTACGACGACCTGGCCGACGCCGTACAGACCGCCGTCGACACCGGCGCGACCGAGCCGGACGGCTCACCGCTACCGGGCACGGTGGTGGCGGCCGAGGGCTACCGTCGATGGGCCCTCGACAACCCCGAGCGGTTCCAGCTCCTCTACGGAACGCCGTTGCGGTACTACGAGGCCCCCCAGGACGGCCCGACCACCCAGGCGGTCCGCCGGATGGCCGCGACCTTCCAGCGCGAGCTGTTCGGCGGATTCACCACGGAACAGCTCGCCGCGGCCGACGTCCCCCCGCTCTCACCGGCGCTCCGGGCACACCTGGAACACATGCCGGCGGACAGCCCGGAAACAACCGTGCCACCCGCCGCGACCGCCCTCTTCCTCAGCGCGTGGGGACACCTGCACGGCATGGTCATCCTCCAGGTGTTCGGCCACACCGACTTCCTCGGCGACCACGAGGCCGAGCTCTTCCGCATGGCGATGCGGAACATGCTCCAGGAGATCCACGCCAGGATCCCCGCGCTCAAACCTTGATCCACACGACCGGGTGAACCACGGCCCTCATCCGAGGAAAGTGCCGGACCACCGCGCGTTGATCATCAATGCTGCCGGTGTCCGATTCCGTCCTTTCCGCAGGAGACAGTCCTTGAACGTCCGCCGCGTCCTCACCACCGCCCTCGCCGCCATCACCCCCCTGACCAGCGCCCTGCTGCTCGCCGTCGCCGCACCGGCGGCCACCGCCGCCGCGAACCCCTGCGGGTTCTACGAGACGGGCAGCGACGCGTACTACAACCACTGCACGGGCGACGGCTCCCGCATCATCATCGAGGTGGAGGTCTTCGGCCCGAACTACGAGAAGTGCGTGGGCCCCGGCGACACCTGGCTCGGCAGCAGCAGCAAGATCGACGGCGCCCACTACGTCGGCCGCCTCTGCTGACCCGACGTGACATGACGTGATCCGGGCGGGGCGAATCGCCCCGCCCGCCTCAGGGCAACCGCCCCTCCCGATTCACCCGCCGCACCCGCGCCCGCAGCACGTCTCCCGGCGCCGCCTCCTCCAACGCCTCCGGCGGACAGTCCCACTCGCGCCCACCGCCCACGGGCCGCAGCTGCACGTACCCGCCCTCGCGCCCCATGACCTCGCCGATGCGCCCGTCGCGCACATCAAGGGCGTACGACACGTCACTCACGTCTCGTCGCCACCCGCGGCCACGCCCTCCAGCACGGCGGCCAGCCGCGTCGCCGTACGGACGTTGCAGCGCCCGAGGAGCACCAGCGCGAAGGGCTCGTCGCTCGCACCGCTCACGGGGTCGACGCCCAGCGACGGCAGGGCGACGCCGACGCCTTTCAAGGCCGCCCGCAATCGCACCACGATTTCCTCGGTCGACAGCAGCTCCATCGCGCCCGTTCCTCTCCACTCTGAGTGTTCGCGTTCTCCACACAGCGTGGCGGGCGGGTGTCTAACCTGGCCAGAGCCGGAGTCCCAACAACCACATGTGTGAGAGCGGGAGTTGCCATGGCAGGACCGAAGGACCTAGACCCGGCCTCCTCACCCCGGGCCTTTCTGGGCGCCGAGTTGCGCCACGCCCGAGAGGCGGCCGGGCTGAGTCAGGAGCAACTGGGTTCACCGCTCTTCGTGAGCGGTTCGTTCATCGGCCAACTGGAGGCCGGTACACGGCGGATGATGCACGAATACGCCGTCCAGTTCGACAAGATGCTGGACACCAAGGACTTCTTCGAGCGCAACTGCGCCGCGCTCGCCAAGTCGAAGTACCCCGAGAACTTCACGGAGGCAGCGGAAGCGGAGGCGATCGCGACGACGATCAGGCACTACCTCCCGCTGCTGATCCCTGGCCTGCTGCAAACGCCGGAATACGCGGCGGAACTGTTCCGCACCTACCGGCCGCTGGCCCCGGAATCCGAGATCGAGGAACTGGTGGCGATGCGCATGGAACGCACCCACGTCCTCGACGATCCAACAACCCCCTTGTTTTGGGGGATCCTGGACGAAGCAGCGCTCCGTCGGCCGGTCGGCGGAGCAGCAACGATGGCGAAGGCTCTTCGCCATGTGGCGGACATGGCACGCCGTCACCGGATCATCGTGCAGGTGCTGCCGTTCAGCGCCGGAGCACATGCCGGGATGGGTGGCTCCCTGAAGCTCATGGAGTTCGCGGACGCGCCCCCGCTCTGCTTCATCGAGGGGATGGACACAGGGAAGCTGATGGACGACCCGGCCAAGATCGCCCGCCACAGCCTCACGTTCAGCCTCCTCCAGGCGGCGGCACTCTCGCCTCAGGATTCACTGGCCCTCATCGAGGCCGTGGCGCAGGATTACGAGCATGAAGAACAGCCATGAGTACGACCTGAGTTCGGCCACCTGGTACAAGTCGACGTACAGCGCAGGAGACGGCGCCGACTGCCTCGAAGTCGCCGCCGGCCACCCCACCCTCGTCCCCGTCAGGGACTCCAAAAACCCCCAGGGCCCGAAGCTCGCGTTCCGGACGGAGTCCTGGGAGGCGTTCGTCGAGAACCTCAAGCACGCCTGACCTCCCGCCGCCCCGAAGCTCAAACGGCGAGCCCCGAGCCCTCTTTCTGAGGAATGGGAGGCGGGCCTCAACCCGCCCTCCCACCCCGCGTGTTGACTTGACGCGTTCGGCTTGCCACGCAGAGTCACGAGGGGCTAGCGTTCCGAGACAGCAAACAAAAACGACCCCCGCCAGGTGCAGCGAACACCTGACAGAGGTCTAACCGTCGAGATCCCAGTGTTTAAGGAAACGATCCCAGTGGCTGAAGCCAAGCCTAGCCCTGCCGTCCTGCCCGCGCACGCGACCCCGCCCCACCCGATGGCCAATCCGGGCTACGGCAAACGCGACGCCCCCGACCAACGCCCCCGCACGAACCACGACTTCGCGCATCTCCCGCCCCGCGAGGCCGCGGTGGCCGCGTACATCGACCGACTGCCGAGCGGGGCCGACGTCAGTGTGAAGACGCTGGCCAAGCACCTCCCGTACGGCCAATGCGCCCTCCGCACAGCCCTCAACAACCTCCAGCGGACAGGCCACCTACGCCGGGGCCGCGAACACCTGACCGGCACCGGAAGCCAACTCTGGATCACCCGAACGTGGTTCACGCGCACGGCACGAGGCGACGACTGGTGGGCGACGTTCACACGGGGAGACGTACCGAAGGAGTCACCGGAGAGACAGGGCCGCCCGACCCGCTCCCGCGCGTTCATCCTGCTCGTCGCCCTCACTCGTAGCACCCCCATCCTGTCCCTCTCCGAGGCGGACTGCGCGTCGCTGGCCCCGCTGGTCGCGGAGTGGTTCGAGCGAGGCGCGAACGAGGAGTCCGTACGACACGCCCTGACCGCCGGCCTGCCGACCCCGGTCCACCACCCACTCGCCCTGATCCGCAAACGCCTCACCAGCAAGATGCCCCCGCAACCCGCCGCCGTACGGCCACCACTGCGGATGCTGGAGTGCGCGAAGTGCGGGGTGCCGGGGCGGGCGGAGGCGCTGCCAGGCGGCATCTGCGGCACCTGCCGGGGCGAGGCCCCGCCCTGTCCCGCCTCGCCCCTGTCCGCCTCCGCGATCCACTCCCGCGCGGCCGATATCCGCGCAGAGATGTCCCGACGCCGCGAAAAGAGCCGTACGTGACCCGAACGCACCCGCACGTTCCGCAGATGCCGCTCGACGACTTCGAGGACCTGGCCCGCGGGGCGCCCGAGACCGTCTGGCTGGAGTTCGTCCGGGGCAGGGTGGAGGTGAAGCCGCGACCGGCCGGTATGGACGGCGAGATCCTAATGTCGGTGCTGAGCCACTTCACGCTGGAAGACAGGCTCTGGGATGCGTATCCGTACACCGGGCTGCGCACAGAAGCCTCGCTGGCAGGCCGGTATCTGCCCGACGCCCTGTTCCTGCCGAGGGATCACCGTCCGGGCCTCAGCCACTGGGCAAGTCCGGACGATGTCTCGGCGGTCGTGGAAATCGTCCACCGCGCCTCGGGCAAAGACCATCGCGACCACGACGCCAAGCGCGTCGGCTACGCGTCCGCCGCCATCCCCGTCCACGTCCTCGTCGACCGCGACGACAACACCATCACCGTCTTCAGCAAGCCCAAGGACGGTCGCTACCAGCTCGCCGCCTCGTGCCCTTGGGGGACGACCGTCCAGCTCCCCTCCCCGGTGGACATCGCGCTGAACACCGAGAGGCTCAAGAGGTACACGACCGCTCCAACGGTCCGCAGGCACACGACCGGGGCACCATGGCGGGAAGGAGGCGAGCCCACCGTAACGGGATCCCCTGCCTGAAGGCGGGGGCTTTCAGCCCGACCGGCTGATGGCCCGCTGTTACCAGCACCAGCCAACTGATATGGAGGTGACCGAAGTTGGCTACGTTCCACGCAGGACAGAAGACCCACCCATCTGTGCTTCCTCAGCAGTTGGCTCTGGAATTCGAGTCAGCAGACAACCCCGGGATCAGGGACGAAACGGGGCTCGGACGCCGTAGGGCATCCGGTGTGGGACATGTGCGAGGGGAGATCACCGGCAGTGCACCTGCTGCCGGTGGCGTCACCCCGGACCATCAGGTCCGGGAGCCCGGCCGTGAGGCCGACCCCGCCGTGTTCGTCCTGGACAAGCACGGCACGCCATTACAGCCCACCAGCCCCGCCAGGGCCCACCAGCCCCGCCAGGGCCCGCAAGCTCCTGGTATCCGGCCGTGCGGTCGTCGCTCGGCACACACCGTTCGTGATCCGTCTGAAGGACCGCACCGCCGACGCCTCGGAGGTCGACGGTGTCGAGCTGGGCATCGACCCCGGCTCCAAGCACACCGGCCTGGCTGTGTTCACCGCCCTGGATGGTGAGCGCCGGGGCCGGTTCGCGGTCCAGCTCGACCACCGGGGCGCCGCGATCCGCACGAAGCTGAAGCAGAGAGCCGCCTACCGGCGGGGACGGCGTACCCGCAACCTGCGCTACCGCGCGCCCCGCTTCCGCAACCGCACCCGCCCGAAGGGATGGCTGCCGCCGTCGCTCCAGCACCGTGTCGACACCACCATGTCGTGGACCGGCCGCCTCGCCCGCTGGGCACCAGTCCGGAGGGTCCACGTCGAGCGCGTCGCATTCGACACCCACGCCATCAGTGCCGGGAAGCCACTGGAAGGAGCCGAGTACCAGCACGGCACCCTGCACGGCACGGAGGTCCGCGAGTACCTCCTCGCGAAGTTCGGCCGCGCCTGCTCCTACTGCGGCGCGATAGGAGTGCCGCTGAACATCGACCACATCCGGCCCCGCAGCCGTGGCGGGTCCGACCGGGTCTCCAACCTGACCCTCGCGTGCATCCCCTGCAACCAGGCCAAGGACAACCGGCCCGTCGAGGATTTCACCCCCGAGCGGGCCGCCGACATCCTGAAGCGCGCGAAGGCCCCCCTCCGGGACGCCGCCGCTGTCAACACCACCCGGTGGGCCCTGTGGCAGGCTCTGGACGCACGATTGCCCACCCGGACCGCCAGTGGCGGGCGGACGAAGTGGAACCGCGTCCGGTGCGCACTGCCCAAGACCCACACCCTCGACGCCCTGGCCGTCGGTGACCTCGACACCATCACCGCATGGCCGCGCACCGTCCTGGTCGTCAAAGCCACCGGACGCGGCACCTACGCCCGAACCCGCGCCGACAAGCACGGTTTCCCCCGCCTGCGCCTGCCCCGCACCAAACAGGTCTTCGGCTACGCCACCGGCGACCTCGTCCGGGCCGTCGTCCCGTCGGGAAAGAACGCGGGCACCCATACCGGCCGCGTCGCCGTCCGATCCTCCGGCAGCTTCGCAGTCCGCACCGCCAGCGGCCTCTACACCACCCGGTACAAGTACTTCCGTCTGCTCCAGCGGGCCGACGGCTACGCCTACTCCACACAACCCGAAGGCGGGCCGAGCGATGCGCCCTGACACCTCAGAGCACCACTCGGGCCCTGGCGGCCCTCCTGCACTTCCGTTTCCTCCCCAGCTGAAGCAGGGGGTTTCCACGAAGGGGCTCCGATGACCTTTGGCACCAGGCGCCCGCAGATGTCCCGAGAGGACTTCGAAGAGCTGGCCGGTAAGGCCCCCGAAAACGTACAGCTCGAATTCCTCGATGGACGGCTGTACGTCAAGGGCGATCACATCGAGGTCGAGGACTTCGAGGAGCTCGCCCGTAGGGCTCCCGAGGGCGTGAAGCTCGAACTCATCGACGGAAAGCTAGAGGTCAAGCCGTTGCCGGACAACCGCCACAGGGCCATTGTGGTGTGGCTCATTCGGCTGTTCATGCAACTGCGCCCCGAACTGGCCATGTTCCACGAACAGGACCTCAAGATCGGCGCCTACCGCAAGGGGAACGCCACGGCGGACGCCGCGTTGGCACCGTTGGATCACTTCATCGCCGAGGACAAGACCTGGGCCTCCCCGGAGGGTGTCCTCATGGTCGTAGAAGTCACCTCCCACTACCGCGACACCGACCGACGAGACCGCATCGTCAAGGTGCGCGGCTACGCGGAGGCAGGCATCCCGGTCTATCTGCTGATCGACCGGGACAACGACACCCTGGTCGTGTACAGCGAACCGAAGAACGGGACCTACCAGCAGCACCCTTCGTACCCGTACGGAGCCGTGGTCGAACTCCCCGCCCCCGTGAACGTCACCCTCAACACCGAGAAGCTCAAGGACTACGCCGACTGACCCCCGCGCATACCCGACACCTCACCGATCCACGTCACAAAGTCCCCCGGATCCTGATCCGCCCCATGCCCCGCGTCCCAGTAGTACGACGTGTCGACGTCGTCCCCCAGCTGCTCCAGCCGTGCGTGCAGGTTGCCCGCGACCGTGTGGGACGTGTCCGTGTCATTTGTGCCGAGGCGGATCCACCAGTGCTTGGAGCGCTTGGCGTTGGCCTTGTCGGCGAGGTGGTGCATCGGGTTCATCAGGGCGAGCTTCTCGGGGATGTCCGCGTCGAGGCGGGCACTGTCGCCGTTCTCGTGGCGGAGGCTCCAGAGGGTGAAGTGACGGGCCCGGGTGGTCCCCGTACCGAAGAGGTTGTTCTCGGGGCTGGCCATGTCGAAGGTGTCGAAGGAGGGCACGTTCTTCTTCCGCGCGCCCACGTGGGTGAGGAAGTCCGCCCAGGTGAAGCGGGCCTTGCCCCCGGACCAGGTGATGAACGGGTTAGCGGCCAGGTAGGCCGCGCGGGCCTCCTCCGACAGGGCCGTCAGGTACCTCGTCGCCGACGGTTCCATGAATGTCTTGAGGAGGTAGTCGTCGAGGTTGCGGGCCGTGAGCCTGCCGTATCCCTTCACCCGCAGGCCCAGCGACGCCACATGCTCGCCGTACGCCGTCCTCAGCTCGTTCGAGAGGGTCTGGTCCACCTGTGCTCCGCTGGCCAGCGGATTCGTCCCCCAGCACCACTCGTACGCCATGTCCGCGTGTTCGAGGTCCGTGATCGGACACCACGCCCCGGTCCCGAAGATCGCGTCGCTCGCGTCGGCCGCCCCGATCGCCTCCAGGTACGGCTCGTACAGCGGGCTGTCCCCGGACGCGCCCAGCAGTGACGACAACGCCCCGCCCGCGCTGACGCCCGACGAGAAGATCCGGTTCACGTTCCCGGGCACCCGGCCCTTGTTGGACTTCAAGTACCGTACGGCGGCCTTGAGATCGACGATCGCGGCGGGCGCGACACCGTAGTAGACGCCCGTCGTCGCGTCGACGAGGGTACGGCCCCGCGCACCCGGTTCCACGACCACGTACCCGGCGGCCAGCGCGAGCGCCTGGCGGGTGGTGGTGCCGCCCATTCCGGTGGCGGTGATCCCGGTCTTGGCCGACACCGAGGACGGCATGTAGCCGCCCACCGCATTGGCGAGGAGGATCGGCGCCCCGCTCGCGTCGACCGCCGCGCCGTCGATCCTCACCGGCTCGCAGACGTTCAGGGACTGGTACACCGCGTCGACCGGGTTCGCCACGTAGGAGGCGACCTTGTAGAAGCGGTAGACCACCTCGTGGGCGGTACCGGTGGTGTCGGTGACGGTCACCGTCTGCTCGGTGTGGGCGGCCGGGTCGAAGACGAGGGACGCGGACGCGGCTACGTCTGCCGCGGTCCCGGTACCGGTCGCGGCACGGGCCCCGAATGCGGGTATCGCAACTGCTGCGGCGGTGAGCCCCATCACCACTGACCTGCGCTTCATCGCTGTCTCCTGTCTTCGCGGCTCGTTCGGACGCCGCACAGTTCAACAGCCGTTTCTTAAGGTCTTCTGTGTGTTTCCGGTGACGGGGGAGGCGGGTGGCCGACAAGCGGCCAGCAAAGCGAACCAATCGCCCACAAAATTGTCAGCAATTTTGGCGGAATCTTGCGGACGGTATCGGACCGTCTCCGCGGGCGACCGGTTCACCCTGCCGGGCGGGCCCGAATCAGCTCAGCGAACCCAACGCCGCCGCGTCGTACGCCTTCAGCTCACCGGTCCGACCCTCCAGCACCTTCGCCGCCCACTCGGGGTCCTGAAGCAGCGCGCGGCCGACCGCGACCAGGTCGAACTCCTCGTTCTCCAGGCGGTCCAGGAGGTCGTCGATGCTCTTGAGCGGCGCACCCTCGCCCGCGAAGCCCCGCATGAAGTCGCCGTCCAGGCCGACCGAGCCGACGGTGACGGTCGGCCTGCCGGTGAGCTTCTTCGTCCAGCCGGCCAGGTTGAGGTCGGAGCCGTCGAACTCCGGGAGCCAGTAGCGGCGTGTGGAGGCGTGGAAGGCGTCGACGCCGGCCGCCGCGAGCGGGGTCAGGATCGACTCCAGCTCCTCGGGGGTCCCGGCGATGCGGGCGTCGTAGAGGGCGCCCTTCCACTGGGAGTACCGGAAGATGATCGGGAAGGTCGCGGACACCGCCTCGCGTACGGCGGCCACGATCTCCGCCGCGAACTTCGTACGGGCGACCGGGTCACCCCCGTACGCGTCCGTGCGGCGGTTGGTGCCGGCCCACAGGAACTGGTCGATCAGGTAGCCGTGGGCGCCGTGCAGTTCGACCCCGTCGAAGCCGATGCGCTCGGCGGCCACCGCGGCCTCGACGAACGCGTCGATGACGTCGTCCAGGTCGTCCTGCGTCATCGCCTTGCCGCCGGTACCGGGGGTGCCGTCCAGCCGCAGCCCGGACGGGCCGACGGGCGGGGCGTCGGCGTACGGGGGCTGCCCGGCCTCCCTGGTCATGCCGATGTGCCACAGCTGCGGCACGATCTTCCCGCCGGCCGCGTGCACGGCCTCGGCGACCTTCGCCCACCCCGCGAGCTGCTCCTCGCCGTGGAAACGGGGGATGCTGTCGCTCTGCCCGGCGGAGTCGTGCCCGACGTACGTGCCCTCGGTGACGATCAGACCGACGCCCGCCCCGGCCCGACGCGAGTAGTACGAGGCCACGTCGTCGCCGGGCACACCCCCGGGCGAGAAGCTGCGCGTCATCGGCGCCATCACGATCCGGTTCGACACGGTCAGACCGTTGATCGCGAGGGGCCGGGAGAGGATCTGGGCCGCGCGGGAGGTGTGGGTGGAGGCGGGGGCTGTCACGTGGGGGCTCCTAGGGGAGGGGACAGGAAACGAGCGGAGGTGCGGTTGACGCACACGGCTGTGCCTGTGTGCATGCATGTGCATCAACTACGGCGGTCCTGTCCGCCATTCCGGCCCGCCGGGGGCGTCGGCTGTGATCCCGGCCACTGCGTCCGCAAACGCCCGAGGGCGGCACCCCTCTTGAAGAAGGGTGCCGCCCTCGAACTCGTACGCGATGAACTGCCGATCCCCTGAAGGATCAGAAGTCCATGTCACCGCCCGGCATGCCGCCGCCGGCCGGCGCGGACGCCTTCTCCGGCTTGTCGGCGATGACGGCCTCGGTGGTGAGGAAGAGCGCGGCGATGGACGCCGCGTTCTGCAGCGCGGAGCGCGTCACCTTCGCCGGGTCGATGATGCCCTCGGCGATCATGTCGACGTACTCACCGGTCGCGGCGTTGAGGCCGTGACCGACGGGAAGGTTGCGCACCTTCTCGACGATGACGCCGCCCTCGAGGCCACCGTTGACGGCGATCTGCTTGAGCGGGGCCTCCAGGGCGAGCCGCACGGCGTTCGCGCCGGTCGCCTCGTCACCCGTCAGCTCCAGCTTCTCGAAGACCGAGGAGGCCTGGAGCAGGGCCACGCCACCACCGGCGACGATGCCCTCCTCGACGGCCGCCTTCGCGTTGCGAACGGCGTCCTCGATGCGGTGCTTGCGCTCCTTGAGCTCGACCTCGGTCGCGGCACCGGCCTTGATGACGGCCACGCCGCCCGCGAGCTTCGCCAGGCGCTCCTGGAGCTTCTCGCGGTCGTAGTCCGAGTCGCTGTTCTCGATCTCGGCGCGGATCTGGTTGACCCGGCCGGCGACCTGGTCGGCGGAGCCGCCGCCGTCGACGATCGTCGTCTCGTCCTTGGTGATGACGACCTTGCGCGCCCGGCCCAGGAGGTCCAGGGAGGTGTTCTCGAGCTTGAGACCGACCTCCTCGGAGATGACCTCGCCACCCGTGAGGATCGCGATGTCGTTCAGCATCGCCTTGCGGCGGTCGCCGAAGCCCGGGGCCTTGACCGCGACGGACTTGAAGGTCCCGCGGATCTTGTTGACGACCAGGGTCGAGAGGGCCTCGCCCTCCACGTCCTCGGCGATGATCAGCAGCGGCTTGCCCGACTGCATGACCTTCTCCAGGAGCGGGAGCAGGTCCTTGACCGAGGAGATCTTGGAGTTGGCGATGAGGATGTAGGGGTCCTCGAGCGACGCCTCCATGCGCTCCATGTCGGTCGCGAAGTACGCCGAGATGTAGCCCTTGTCGAAGCGCATGCCCTCGGTGAGCTCAAGCTCCAGACCGAAGGTCTGCGACTCCTCGACGGTGATGACGCCTTCCTTGCCGACCTTGTCCATCGCCTCGGCGATGAGCTCGCCGATCTGCGTGTCGGCGGCGGAGATGGAGGCGGTCGAAGCGATCTGCTCCTTGGTCTCGACCTCCTTGGCCTGGTCGAGCAGCGCACCGGAGACGGCCTCGACGGCCTTCTCGATACCGCGCTTCAGGGCCATCGGGTTCGCACCCGCGGCCACGTTGCGCAGGCCTTCCTTGACCAGCGCCTGGGCGAGGACGGTCGCGGTCGTCGTGCCGTCGCCGGCTACGTCGTCCGTCTTCTTCGCGACTTCCTTGACCAGCTCGGCGCCGATCTTCTCGTACGGGTCCTCAAGCTCGATCTCCTTGGCGATGGAAACACCATCGTTGGTGATCGTGGGGGCGCCCCACTTCTTCTCGAGGACGACGTTGCGGCCCTTGGGGCCGAGCGTCACCTTGACGGCGTCCGCGAGCTGGTTCATGCCGCGCTCGAGGCCGCGCCGTGCCTCCTCGTCGAACGCGATGATCTTGGCCATGTGAAGTGGTCCTCCCGGACTGGGGTGGATTGCTCCGGACCGCGTTGGCGCCCGCGACGGACGGCCAGCCTGCCCCGATGGTTCCTTGCACCACCTGGCCTGCGGGCCTCACCGACCCGGTCCTTCGTTATCACTCTCACCTTCAGAGTGCTAACGCCAATGATTAGCACTCGCCCCTGTCGAGTGCAAGCGGCTCTCGAAGATCCGCAGGTGAACAGGGGGACGCCCAGGCACGCCGAAGGGCTCGTACCCCGTGAGGTCCCACGGGGTACGAGCCCTTCGAATCCTTCGATGAAGGAAGAAGAACGTCGCTGCGGTGCGCCGGCGCGTGCTTCAGCTGGTCGCCAGACGGACCATGTCCGCCTGCGGCCCCTTCTGGCCCTGCGAGATCTCGAAATCGACCCGCTGACCTTCCTCGAGGGTGCGGTAGCCGTCCATCTGAATCGCGCTGTAGTGGACGAAAACATCCGCACCACCGTCGACCGCGATGAAGCCGTACCCCTTCTCCGCGTTGAACCACTTGACGGTGCCCTGAGCCATGCCTAACTCCCCTATTACTGGCCCTTGCACGGATCCGCACTTCGCGGATCCGGGTCAGACCTCACCCCCCCAACCGGTGGGAGTGTGCGCCGGAACGCGTCGACCGCGGCCGAATGTATCTGTCCAACTGCCCTCTGCAACAGGTCAATCGGACGAGAAATCCGGGCACACCAGGTCATGGAATATGCGGAGAATTCACGCGAATTCAGGGCAAGTCGGGCCCCACAAAGGGAGCAAAAAACGCAAAAGGCCTGCACACTTTGGCTACTTCTCAATGGGTGCGCGGCAGGAATTCATACTCGTGCGGCAGGCGAAGTGGTGCGGCTTCCCCAACTGTACCCCGCTCAACCATACAGAATTGCCCCCTCCGCTTCTCTCACGGAGGGGGCAATTCGATGAACTCTCGGTAATCAAAGTTACCGACGGTTACTACTACCGAGTATCAGCCGCCTGCGACCGCGGGAATGATCGACACACCCGCACCGTCCGGCGTCGCCGTCTCCAGCCCCTGCTCGAACCGGACGTCGTCGTCATTGACGTACACATTGACGAACCGCCGCAGCTTGCCCTGATCGTCGAGCACCCGGGCGGCGATCCCCGTGTGGTTCTTCTCCAGATCAGCGATGACCTCGGCGAGAGTCCCACCTTCGGCGGTCACCTCGGCCTGGCCTCCGGTGTACGTGCGCAGGATGGTGGGGATGCGGACGCTAACGCTCATGACTTTCGACCTCCGGTCAGTGGGGCCCCCTGAAGGGGCGCGGGGAACTGCGCGACCAGCCCCCACAGGCCCGCAGACGAACAACGACCTCTTACCTCTTAAGAAGCAAGCCCAGCTTCCCGGAACGACTCAAGACTGGGCCGAATCGTCGCAGTGAGCCCGGTGTCGGCCACGGCATCCAACGTCTTGAGCCCATCCCCGGTGTTGAGCACGACGGTCGTGAGAGTCGGGTCCAGCAAGCCATTCTCGATCAGCTTCTTCGCCACACCCACGGTCACCCCACCGGCGGTCTCCGCAAAGATCCCCTCGGTCCGCGCAAGCAACCGAATCGCGTCGACGACCTGCTCGTCGTTGACGTCCTCGACAGCCCCACCCGTCCGCCGCGCGATATCCAGCACGTACGGCCCGTCCGCGGGATTCCCGATCGCAAGCGACTTCGCGATCGTGTTCGGCTTCTGCGGCCGTACGACGTCATGCCCGGCCTTGTAGGCCACGGACACCGGCGAGCAGCCCTCCGCCTGCGCACCGAAGATCTTGTACGGCTTGTCCTCGACGAGCCCGAGCTTGATCAGCTCCTGGAGCCCCTTGTCGATCTTCGTGAGCTGCGACCCGGAGGCGATGGGCACGACGAGCTGGTCGGGCAGCTGCCAGCCGAGCTGTTCGCAGATCTCGTACGCCAGGGTCTTGCTGCCCTCCGCGTAGTACGGACGCAGGTTGACGTTGACGAAGCCCCAGCCCTCGCCGGCCGGGTCGCCGATCAGCTCGGAGCAGAAGCGGTTCACGTCGTCGTAGTTGCCCTCGATGCCGACCAGCTCACCGCCGTACACCGCGGCCATGACGACCTTGCCCTGCTCCAGGTCGTGCGGGATGAACACGCAGGAGCGGAAGCCGGCGCGGGCGGCGGCGGCGCCGACGGCACCGGCCAGGTTGCCCGTGGAGGAGCAGGAGAGGGTGGTGAAGCCGAAGACGCGGGCGGCCTCGATGGCCTGGGCCACGACCCGGTCCTTGAAGGAGTGCGTCGGGTTGCCGGAGTCGTCCTTCACGAACAGCTTGCCGGCGTCGACGCCCAGCTCGCGGGCCAGGTTGTCGGCCTGCACGAGCTTGGTCCAGCCGGGGTTGATGTTGGGCTTGGTCGCCACGTCCGCGGGGACGGGCAGCAGCGGCGCATAGCGCCAGATGTTCGCGGGTCCCGCTTCGATGCGCTTGCGGAGTTCCTCGGTGTCGTACGAGGAGAAGTCGTAGGCGATCTCCAGCGGGCCGAAACACTCCTCGCAGGCGAACACCGGACCGAGCGGGACACGGTGGCCGCATTCGCGGCAGGAGAGCGCGGTGGCGGGACCGAGGTCTACAGGGGTGACGGAGCCGGTAGTGGTGCTCTCGACAGTTTGCGCAGCCATGGAGGCGAGGCCCTTTCTCCTCATCTTCCTCATGGCGCATCTCGCCATGAGACGGATTTGGCACCTTCCCGAGCCGGCAGCCTCGCGCATGACATGCGACAAGACCGGCTGGAGGGTTGCCGGGGCTTCATCGGGCCGTATCCCTCTGCCCCTCTGGATGAGCGGTATGAAGTTGTGAGGTTGTGAACACCGACGACCTCGGACATGCGATGGTCATCCGCGTTGTTCAAGACTGTAACCGAAGGCTTGGATGGTGGTGGGAGCCGTCCGAACCGCGAGATGCGAATCACGCGCTTCCCATGAGAACGCAAGGGAGAGCCGCACGTGCTGGAGAACGTCGAGCGCTGGCTGAGCACGCGCTCCTGGTCCGTCGAGGACCGCCCGCTCAAGAAGCTGATCGCCGCGAAGCGTTCATCGAACGCCACGGTGAGTGTCGTCCTGCCCGCGCTCAACGAGGAGGCGACGGTCGGTGAGATCGTCGCCGTCATTCGCCGCGACCTGATGCTGAAGGTCCCCCTCGTCGACGAGATCGTCGTCATCGACTCGGGCTCGACCGACCGCACCTCCGAGGTGGCCGCCGCGGCGGGCGCCCGGGTCGTCCACCGCGACGACATCCTGCCCCGCATCCCGGCGGTACCGGGCAAGGGCGAGGTCCTATGGCGCTCACTGCTCGTGACCAGTGGGGACATCGTCTGCTTCATCGACGCGGACCTGAAGGAGTTCTCGTCGGACTTCGTCTCCGGAATCGTGGGCCCCCTGCTCACGGACCCGGGAGTCGATCTCGTCAAGGCGATGTACGACCGCCCGCTCGGCCAGGCGGCCGGTCAGGGCGGCCGAGTGACCGAACTCATGGCCCGCCCCCTCCTGAACATGCACTGGCCGCAGCTGGCCGGTTTCGTCCAGCCGCTCGGCGGTGAGTACGCGGCCCGGCGCTCGCTCCTCGAACAGCTCCCGTTCCCCGTCGGGTACGGCGTGGAGCTGGGCATGCTGATCGACGCCCTGCACCTGGTCGGCCTCGACGCGCTGGCCCAGGTCGACGTGGGTGTGCGCAAGCACCGCCACCAGGACGGGCAGGCCCTGGGCCGGATGTCCGCCGCGATCTACCGCACCGCCCAGCTCCGCCTGGCCCGAGGCCACCTCATCCGCCCCGCGATCACCCAGTTCGAACGCGGGGAGGACGGTTTCGAGCCGCGTACGTACTCGGTGGACACGGAGGAACGCCCGCCGATGGCGGACATCGCGGAGTACGCGCGGAGGAAGGCCGCGTAGCCCAGTACAGGCCCCGTGGGGGCTTGTATACGGCTGAGGCGTACGTGTGTACGTTTGAGTGTTTCCGGCCCGGGCTAGGTTGAGGCGTATGGCTTCAACGCAGGGTGCACAGGATGTGCAGGACAGTCCGGGCTACAGGCCGGGCGACTACCGGGTACTGGTCGCGTCCAACCGCGGCCCGGTCACGTACGAGGTCCGCGAGGACGGCTCGCTGCACGCCCGGCGCGGCGGCGGCGGGCTGGTCTCCGGCCTGTCGGCGATCGGCCCGGACGCGGGCGCCCTGTGGGTCTGCTCGGCCCTCGGCGACGGCGACCGCGAGGCGGTACGGCGCGGCGAGGGCGAGCCGGGCGTGTGCATGCTCGCGATCCCGGCCGACGTCCACGCGGACGCGTACAACGGCATCGCCAACTCGGTGCTCTGGTTCGTGAACCACATGCTGTACCAGACCCCGCTGGAGCCGGTCTTCGACGCGGAGTTCCGGCGCCAGTGGGGTGCGTACGAGGCCTACAACCGCGCGTTCGCGGAGGCACTGGCGAAGGAGGCGGCCGAGGGCGCGTCGGTGGTGGTCCAGGACTACCACCTGTGCCTGGTCCCCGGCATGCTGCGCGCCCTCCGTCCCGACCTCCGCATCGGCCACTTCTCCCACACGCCGTGGGCACCGGCGGACTACTTCCGGATGCTGCCGTACGACATCTCCGCACAGCTCCTGCGCGGCATGCTCGGTGCGGACCGCCTGGGCTTCCTCACCCAGCGCTGGGCCGACGCGTTCACGGCCTGCTGTACGGACCTGGTAGGCGGCCTGGGCGACACGCGCATCGGGGTGCACGGCCTGGGCGCGGACGCGGACTTCCTGCGCCGACGCGCACACGAGCCGGACGTGGCGGACCGGATGGCGGCGCTGCGCGAGGAGATCGGCGGGACCGACCGAAAGACCATCGTCCGAGTCGACCGCACCGAGCTGTCGAAGAACATCGTCCGGGGCATGCTGGCGTACCGACAGCTGCTGGAGGACCGCCCGGAGTGGCGGGAGCGGGTGGTGCACGTGGCGTTCGCGTACCCGTCGAGGCAGGATCTCGCCGTCTACCGCGACTACACGGCGGAGGTGCAGAGGGTCGCGGACGACATCAACTCGTCGTACGGCACCCCCACCTGGACCCCGGTCGTCCTCCACGTGAAGGACGACTTCGCCCGCTCCCTGGCGGCCTACCGCCTGGCGGACGTGGCCCTGGTCAACCCCATCCGCGACGGCATGAACCTGGTCGCCAAGGAGATCCCGGTGGTCTCCGACGAGGGCTGCGCGCTGGTGCTGTCGCGGGAGGCGGGGGCGTACGAGGAGCTGGGCGAGGACGCGATCGTCGTGAACCCGTACGACGTGGTCGAGACGGCGCGGGCGCTGGAGGAGGCGCTGAACATGGGGTCGGGGGAACGGGCGGAACGCACGAAACGCCTGGCGGCGGCGGCAACGGCACTGCCGCCGGCCCAGTGGTTCCTGGACCAGCTGAACGCGCTCAACGGCGAGTGAGGGTCTGCCCGAGGGTGTGGAGCAGCTGTACGACACCGGCGGGCCCGTCGACGACGAGGTCGGCGCGCTCGACCAGTTCCGTGACCTCCTCGGTGCTGTTGCCGCTGCACACCAGTAGCCCCGGGATGCCGTGCTGGCGGAGCTTCTCCACCGCCGCGAACGCCGGGAGGTCGCCGAGGTCGTCGCCGGCGTAGAGGACCGAGGTGGCGCCGGTCTCGCGGACGTACTCCTGGAGGGCGACGCCCTTGTCCATGCCGGGTGGGCGCAGCTCCAGTACGAGGCGGCCGGGTTCGACGATGAGGCCGTGGCGGGTGGCGAGGTCGGCGAGGGGTTCGCGGAGTGCCTCGAAGGCGGCCTGCGGGTCCGCTGCGCGCCGGGTGTGGACGGCGACGGCCCGCCCCTTCTCCTCGACCCAGGTGCCCTGCGAGGCGCCGTGGCGGTCGAGGAATCCGGGGAGTTCGGCGCGGACGGCGGCGACGCCGGGGTGGGGGGCGGGGGCGGTGACCTTGCCGGTGGCGGCGTCCCAGCGTTCGGTGCCGTAGTGGCCGAGGACGGTGAGGTGTTCGAGGCCGCCGAGTCGGACGGCGACGGCGGCGGGGCGGCCGGTGAGGACGGCGACGGCGGCGATGTGGGGGGTGAGGGTGGAGAGGGCGTCGAGTGTTCGGGGGTGGGCGCGGGCCTGCTCGGGGTCGGCGACGATCGGAGCGAGGGTCCCGTCGAAGTCGAGGACGACGACGGCGCCGGTGGGACGCCGGAGAATGGCGTCGAGCCCGTCACGACCGGCCTGCGTCACGGGCGTAGGCAGCGAGTCCATGGCCCGACCCTATCTTTCTCGCCCCCGCCGCCCCTACCCGTTCCCATCCCTGGGGGCTGCCGCCCCCAGACCCCCGCTTCGGCCTGAACGGCCTCGTCCTCAAACGCCGGACGGGCTAAAAGATCAAGCCCCGGCCGGGGTTGGTATTTCAGCCCGTCC
>NZ_JBSFDA010000132.1:0-28614 GCF_053593675.1 Streptomyces sp. NPDC002156
GGCTGGGTAGTCAGCCCGTCCGGCGTTTGAGGACAAGGGGGTTCGGGGGCAGCGCCCCCGAGGAAACCTACCCGAACACCAGGTCCGCCACGATGGCCGTTGCCGCGCGGTAACCCCCGCTCGCCGCATGGATCACCTGCTCCCCGAACCCGATCGCGTTGCCCGCCGCCCATACCCCCGGCACCGTCGTCAGCCCCGTCGCGTCGACCTTCGGATACGTGCCGAACGGGGTCTCCGTCAGTTCGGTGCCCAGCGACTCGAACAGGGCGTTGCGCGGGACGGGCCGTGGGGCGACGAACACCGTCTCGCGGGCGTACGTCGTGCCGTTCGTCAGGCGTACCCCGGACAGACGGTCCGCCTCCGTCGTCAGGGACTCCACCTCACCCGGGACCACCGTCACGCCCGCCCCGCCCAGCCTGCGCCGGTCCTCCTCCGTCAACTCGTCCTCCCGCACCGTGTGCAGGAACAGCGTCACGTCCTCCGACCACCGCGCCACCAGCAGAGCCTGATGCACACTCGCCGGCGTCGAGGCCAGCACCCCGAACGCCCGGTCCCGTACCTCCCAGCCGTGGCAGAACGGGCAGTGCAGCACATCCCGCCCGAACTGTTCCGCGACGCCCGGTATCTCCGGGAGTTCGTCCCGCAGGCCCGTCGCGACGACGAGCCGCCGGGCACGCACCGTCCGGCCGTCGCTCGCCAGCGTCACCGTGAAGTCCTCGCCCCTGACTACGTCCACCACCCTGTCTTCCACCAGCTCCACTCCGTACCCCGCGACCTCCGCCCGCCCCACCGCCAGGAACTCGCCCGGCGCCATGCCGTCCCGGGTCAGATAGCCCTGCATGTGCGCCGCGGGCGCGTTGCGCGGCTCGCCCGCGTCGATGACGAGGGTGCGAACGCGGGCCCGGCCCAGGACCAGTGCCGCCGACAGTCCCGCCGCGCCGCCTCCGATGACGACGACCTCGTACGACTCGCTCTCGTGCTGCTGGGTCATGGTGACCACCTCCACCACGACCGTCGCCCGTCCGCTGCCGCATTGACAAACATCTTTGCCGAAACTGCAATGGAGGCGTGGATGAGACGCGTGTGGATGAGACGAGCGACGACACCGGCCATGTTCTTGCCGAGGTGGGCCCCCGCCTGCGGCGGATCCGCAAGGAGCGGGGGGCCACGCTGGCCGGGCTGTCCGCCACCACCGGGATCTCCGTCAGCACCTTGTCGCGGCTGGAATCCGGGCTGCGGAAGCCCAGTCTCGAACTGTTGCTGCCGATTGCTCGTGCCCATCGCGTCGCGCTCGACGAGCTGGT
This sequence comes from Streptomyces sp. NPDC002156, assembly GCF_053593675.1. Taxonomy (NCBI): domain Bacteria; kingdom Bacillati; phylum Actinomycetota; class Actinomycetes; order Kitasatosporales; family Streptomycetaceae; genus Streptomyces; species Streptomyces sp. NPDC002156. Next base: position 1,305 of record NZ_JBSFDA010000132.1, read on the forward strand.
CGGGGCCCCTGCCGTCGACGATCCCCGCGTACGGGCCAAGCCGATCGTGCGGCACGGGCGGACGTATCTTCCGCTGACCCGGCAGCCGGGCGGGCTCCAGGCGTTCAAGGTGATCCTGCCGGCGAGCAATGAAGAGCCCGAGCCGCGTACGCACGAGGGGTACGAGTGGGTGTACGTGCTGTCGGGGCGGCTGCGGCTGGTGCTCGGGGAGCATGACGTGGTGCTGGGGGCGGGGGAGGCCGCCGAGTTCGACACGCGGGTGCCGCACTGGTTCGGGACGGTGGGGGAGGGGTCCGCGGAGTTTCTCAGCCTGTTCGGGCCGCAGGGGGAGCGGATGCACGTACGGGCGCGGCCGACCCGTTCGAAGGGTTCGCGGTCGTGACGTACGCGACTGTTCAGGACCCGGTCCCGACGGTTCCCTGATGCGCAAGCGACCGCTTAGTATGCGATCGAGCCCGGTCAGGTGAACAGGACGAGCGCAGTTCCGTGGAGGCCCCCCATGCAGGCATGGCAAGTGCACCAGAACGGTGAGCCGAGCGAGGTGATGGTCCTCGGTGAGGTGGAGCGGCCGGTGCCCGGTGAGGGCCAGGTGCTGCTGAAGGTGCGTGCCGCGACCATCAACTTCCCGGACGTGCTGATGTGCCGTGGGGAGTACCAGGTCAGGCCGCCGCTGCCGTTCACCCCCGGGGTGGAGATCTGCGGTGAGACGGAGGACGGGCGCCGGGTGATCGGGAATCCCGTGCTGCCCTTCGGTGGGTTCGCCGAGTATGTCGTGGCGGATCCCCGTGGGCTCTTCGCCGCCCCTGAGTCGCTCGATGATGCCGAGGCCGCTTCCCTCCTCATCGGGTATCAGACGGGGTGGTTCGGGCTGCATCGGCGGGCCGCCCTGGAGGCCGGTGAGACGCTGCTCGTGCACGCCGCCGCAGGTGGGGTCGGCAGCGCCGCCGTCCAGCTCGGGAAGGCCGCCGGAGCCACCGTCATCGGTGTCGTCGGCGGGGCCGAAAAGGTGTCCGTGGCGCGGGAGTTGGGCTGTGACGTCGTCATCGACCGGCGTACGGAGAATGTCGTCGGGGCAGTGAAGGAAGCCACTGGGGGGCGGGGCGTCGATGTCGTCTACGACCCCGTCGGCGGGGACGCCTACACCCAGTCCACCAAAGTCGTCGCCTTCGAGGGGCGGATCGTCGTTGTCGGGTTCGCCAGTGGGGGCATTCCCAGCCCCGCGCTCAACCACGCCCTCGTGAAGAACTACTCGATCCTCGGGCTGCACTGGGGGCTGTACAACACCAAGAACCCGAAGCTGGTCCAGCACTGCCACGAGCAGCTCACCGAGCTGGCCGCCCGGGGCGCCATCAAACCGCTGGTGAGCGAGCGCGTGCCGCTGAGCGGGGCCTCGGCCGCCGTGCAGCGCGTCGCCGACGGTGTCACCACCGGCCGGGTCGCCGTGCTGCCCTCCCTGGAGAACGGAGCCGCCGCATGACCGTCGACGCCACTGAACTCACCCGGCTCACCAAGGAGTTGCTGGCCTCCCATCCGCCCGCCGGCACCGACCGGCTCGACTTCCTCCGGGCCCGGTTCGACGCCGGGCTCGCCTGGGTGCACTACCCGGAAGGGCTGGGCGGGCTCGGTGCGCCGCGTTCCCTCCAGGCCGTCGTGGACGCCGAGTTGGAGGTCGCCGGGGCTCCCGACAACGACCCGCGGCGCATCGGCATCGGGCTGGGCATGGCCGCCCCGACCATCCTCGGCTTCGGCACCGAGGAGCAGAAGCGGCGGTTCCTGCGGCCGTTGTGGGTGGGGGAGGAGGTCTGGTGCCAGCTCTTCAGCGAGCCGGGCGCCGGGTCCGACCTCGCCGCCCTCGGCACGCGAGCTGTCCGGTCCGATGGGGGCCCCTCCCGCTCGAGCGAAGCCGAGAGTGGGGGAGACTGGATCGTCAACGGGCAGAAGGTGTGGACCTCCAGCGCCCATCTCGCCCGCTGGGCGATCCTCATCGCGCGCACCGATCCCGACGTGCCCAAGCACAAGGGCATCACCTACTTCGTCTGCGACATGACCGACCCCGGTGTCGAGGTACGGCCGTTGCGGCAGGTCACCGGTGAGGCCGAGTTCAACGAGGTGTTCCTGACCGACGTCCGGATCCCGGACGCCCATCGGCTCGGCGAGATCGGCGACGGCTGGCGCGTCGCGCAGACCACGCTGAACAACGAGCGCGTGGCCATCGGCGGTATGCGGCTGCCCCGCGAGGGCGGCATGATCGGGCCGGTCGCCAAGACCTGGCGCGAGCGGCCCGAGTTGCGCACCCACGATCTGCATCAGCGGCTGCTCAAGCTGTGGGTCGAGGCCGAGGTCGCCCGGCTCGCCGGTGAGCGGCTGCGGCAGCAGCTCGTCGCGGGCCAGCCCGGCCCCGAGGGCGCCGGCATGAAGCTTGCGTTCGCCCGCCTCAACCAGGAGATCAGCGGCCTGGAGGTCGAACTCCTCGGCGAGGAAGGCCTGTTGTACGAGGACTGGACCATGCGCCGGCCCGAACTGGTGGACTTCGTCGGCCGGGACGCCGGATACCGCTACCTCCGCTCCAAGGGCAACAGCATCGAGGGCGGGACCAGCGAGGTCCTGCTGAACATCGTCGCCGAGCGCGTCCTGGGTCTGCCCAGTGAGCCGCGCACCGACAAGGACGTCGCCTGGAAGGACCTCGCCCGATGAGCACCCAGCTCGACCTGTTGTACTCGGAGGAGGAAGAGGCGCTGCGCGCCGCCGTCCGGGATCTGCTCACCGACCACTGCGACTCCGCCGGCGTCATCACCCGCATGGAGACGGACGCCCCGCACGATCTCTCCCTGTGGAAGTCCCTCGCCGAGGGGATGGGACTGGCCGGTCTTCTGGTGCCGGAAACGCAGGGCGGCCAGGGCGCCTCGCACCGCGAAGTCGCCGTCGTCCTGGAGGAGTTGGGGCGCGCCGTCGCACCCGTTCCGTATCTCACCAGTGCCGTCGTCGCCACGGAGGCGCTGCTGGCCGGTACGGGTGACGCGGCCGGTGAACTGCTCGCCGCCCTCGCCTCCGGCCGCACGATCGGCGCCCTCGCCGTCGCGCTGAACGTGGCTCCCGGTGGCGCCTACAAGGTCGTCGTCCACGAAGGCGGCCTGCTGCACGGCGAGTTGACCGGCATCGCGGACGCGACGGTCGCCGATGTGCTGCTGGTTCCGGCCGATGATGGTGGGCTGTATGCCGTGGACACCGGCTCGGATGCTGTCACCGTCACCCCACAGGTCTCCTTCGACCTCACCCGGCCGGTCGCCACCGTCGTCCTCGACGGCGCCTCGGCCCGGCTGCTGGGCGACGCCGAACCCGCCGTACGGCGTGCGCTGCGGGCCGGGGCCGGACTGCTCGCCTCCGAGCAACTCGGGCTCGCCGAATGGGCGTTGACCGAGACCGTGCGCTATCTGAAGGACCGCAAGCAGTTCAACCGGCCCGTCGGCGGCTTCCAGGCCGTCAAGCACCGGCTGGCCCAGCTCTGGCTGGAGGTCGTCAGCCTGCGCGCCGCCGCCCGGGGCGCTGCCGACGCCCTTGCCGCCGGCAGTCCGGACACCGACGTCGCGGTCGCCGTCGCCCAGTCCTACGCGGCCCCCGTCGCCGTCCGCGCCGCCGAGGAGGCGCTCCAGTTGCACGGCGGCATCGGTATGACGTGGGAGCACCCGGCCCACCTCTGCCTCAAGCGCGCCAAGGCCGACTCGATCGCCTACGGCACCGCGGGTGGCCACCGCGCCGCCCTCGCCGAACTGGTCGACCTGCGCGCCCCCTGACGTACCCGCCGCAAGGCCGCGAAGGCCCGCCCCTGCCCGGGGCGGGCCTTTTCGTGTGCCCGGTGCCGATGAAATGAACACGCAGAGTCAGTGGTGAACACACAGCGGCAGTCCGGCCAACTCCCTTGCCAGGCCCTGCTGCCGGGCCCCACCCGCCCCTCATACTCGCGGAGGCTCCATACCTCAGCCAGCTCCAGAGTCAGCCCCACATGAATCTCCAGCCAGGGAGGCAGCGCATGGCCCTCACCACCCGTCGTAGAGCCCTCACCGCCTTCGGTGCCGCCGTCGTGGGCACCGTCGCCCTGCCCGCCGCGCGTGCCCTCGCGGGCGAACCGACCTACGGTCCGCGCCCGTTGTGGCGCGCCCACGCCCACAACGACTACGAGCACCCCCGTCCCCTCCTCGACGCCCTCGACCACCGCTTCGGCAGCGTCGAGGCCGACATCTACCTCGTCGGCGACCAGCTCCTCGTCGCCCACGACCCCCAGGACCTCGACCCGGCCCGCACCCTCGAATCCCTCTACCTCGACACCCTCGCCGCCCGCGTCAGGGCCAACCACGGTTCCGTGTACCGGGGTTACCGCCGGCCGCTCCAGCTCCTCATCGACATCAAGACCGAGGGCTCGTCGACGTACCTCGAACTCGACCGCCATCTCCGCCGCTACCGGAGCCTGTTCACCACGTACGCCCACGGCCGCGTCCACCCCGGGCCGGTCACCGCCGTGATCTCCGGCGACCGTGCCGCCCGGGTGCCCATGGAGGCCCAGAGCGTGCGGCGGGCCTTCTACGACGGGCGTCTCGCCGACCTCGGCACCTCGGCGCCCGCCTCCTTCGTGCCGCTGATCTCCGACAACTGGACGCTCAACTTCACCTGGCTGGGCGTCGGTACGTTCCCCGACGCCGAACGCGCCAAGCTGAACGGCATCGTCTCGGCGGCCCACAAGCGCGGACAACAGGTGCGCTTCTGGGCCACGCCCGACGTGGCCGGGCCCGCCCGGGACGCGCTGTGGGGCGAACTCCTCGCCGCCGGCGTCGACTACCTCAACACCGACGACCTGGCCGGGCTCGAAGCGTTCCTCGACGCCCACGAGAGGCCGTAGTACTCCCGAGACACCACACGTTCGGCCGTCATGTCAGCCGCCCGGACGAACCCTCCGCTACGCCACACTTACGGCCGAAAGCCGCGAAGTGCGCGTGGCGGAGGAGGTTGACGATGGCCCTGTCCATCTCTGTTGTGGTGCTGCTCCTGATCCTGGCGGTGGTCTTCCTGCGCAACGGAGCGCTGAAGCCCAGCCATGCCGTGGTCTGTGTCCTGCTCGGCTTCACCCTGGCCGGTACGAACGTGGCACCGACCATCCACAGCGGGATCACGGCCACGGCCGACATGGTGAGCAGCCTCAGACCCTGACGTCAGGACGTTGTTCAGGACGTCGTTCAGGACGTGGTGAAGACTCCGATCGCGTTCGGGACGGGGCGTTCGGCGCCGCCGGTCGGATGGTTGCGTACGGTGACCTTGCTCGCCCCTGATGCTCTGGCGACGAGGGTCGTGGAGCCGCCGCCGTCCAGGTTGAAGGCGTCGACCGAGCCCAACTTCCGCATCGTGGCGGCGACTTCGGCGACCGTCAGCCCGCTGCGGTACTTGGCCGCACCGTCCACCGCGAGCAGCAGCAGCTTGCGCCCGCCGTTCGCGATGCCCGCCGCGGTGCGCACTGCGGAGGTGGTGGAGTCGAGGCCGGTCAGCGGCCGGCCGGCCTTCAGTACCGGGTAGCCGCCGAGGGCGAAGCGGTACGGGACACTGCTCGTCGAGGCCACGAGACCGCTCTTGACCGTGACCTTCGCGCCGACGAACAGCTTCCGCAACTGCTGCGCGCCCGCCTCCCGGCCCACGAGGACCGTGGTGTTGGCGCCGATGGCCCCCTTGCCGGGGGAGTTCGCCATCCGTACGACCTTGCCGCGCCGCACCGTCACCTCGTACGTGTCCGTACTGCACGGCGCGGCCCGGTTGGTGTCCGTGCCGCACACCGCCCGCGCCCGGGAGACGCTGCCCCAGGCCGGGGTGAACGCGCCGATGGAACCCACCGGCAGCGCGTACTGGTTGAGCCCGCCGAGGTTGAACCGTCCCACGGGCGTGCCGACGCTGCCCGTCAGGGTGAGGGTGTCCAGCCGGGCCTTCCGGTCGGTGCCCACCCCGAGGACGGCCCTGGTGGTGACCCCGGGCGGCATCGCGGGACCGAAGCGCTGGCCCTTCGGCACCGCCGCCTTGAGCACCACGCCGCTCGCGATCGCCGGGCCCACGGACGCGCCGGTGGCCGCGACCCCGGGATGCTGGACCTCGCTGATGTTGAAGAAGTCGCCGTTGACGCCCGCGACGGCACCCTTGGCGTTGGCCAGTTTTGACACGGCTGACCGTGCCGCCACCGCCCCCGGGTAGAGGAGGTTGAGCCGGACCCGCGCGTTGGCGAGGTCGACGCTCAGCAGATGGGCGTGGGTCAGCCCCTTGGCCGCCGAGATGTCGAACTGCGAATAGCGCACGCCCGGCGCGATCTGAACGGCACTCGGCGCGCCGCTGGCCGGTGCCGCCCCGATCAGGGCCGCGCCGGCCAGCGTTGCGAGTGCCGCGACTAGTGAGAGTGCTGTTCTGCCCGTTCTGAACCGTTCGCTTCCACGCATTCAGACCCCCCTGATGTCTCGTCAACTGTCCCAGGACGCAAGGGAAGTGCACCAGATGACGATGAGCCGTGCGGGGGGGCTTGCGGGGGCTATCCGTCGACTACACGGGAACGGATCAGGAAACGCACTCCTTCGGGTGCCTCCAGTGAGAAACCACTGCCCCTGCCGGGTACGACGTCCACGATGAGGCGGGTGTGGTTCCAGAGCTCGAACTGACTGCGCGACATCCAGAACGTCACCGGTTCGGCGACACCCTCGACCGCCAGTTCGGCCAGCTGGATGTCCGAACCGCCGGTCCGGAACTCGCCCTCCGGATAGCACATGGGCGCACTGCCGTCGCAGCAGCCGCCGGACTGGTGGAACATCAGCGGGCCGTGCATCGCGTGCAGCCGCCGCAGCAGGTCGGCGGCGGCCGGGGTCAGTTCGACGCGCGGGTCCTTCTCGGGCGTTTCCACGGGCTCAGTGAACTCCGTACGACGTTGCGAGAGGGTTGCGGGCGGCCTCCGAGGCCTTGGACACGCGGAAGGCCGCCTCCCCGTACGGGGAGACGGCCTTCGTATACGAATTCGAGCTGCCGGATCAGCTCTGGTCGGTCACGTCCGTGACCCTCCAGCGCTGGTTCGAGCCGGAGTTGGGCGTCCACGTCGTGACGGCGGCACCCTCGTTGGTGGCCTGGCCGCCGACCTCCAGGACACGGCCGGTGGCCCAGTTGACCAGGGTCCACGTCCCGTCACCGGTGGTCGACATGACCCACTCGGTGGCCGGATCGCGCTCGCCCGTGTCGGGCTCCACCACGGGAACGTTGTCGCGGACGGCCAGGCGCTTGCCCTCGGCCGGGTTGGCGAACACGTACCGCTGGCGGGCGCCCTTGTCGCCGTGGCGGGCGTCGAGCTGCCAGTCCTGAGAGACCGTGCCGTTGGCCGAGCCGATGACCAGGTTCGTGCCGTTGGCCGCGACGGTCACCGCCTTGCCGCTCTGCACGCCGGTCAGCGTGTAGGAGTGGCCCTTGCTGAACAGGCCGGCGTCCTTCGCGACACCCGAGACGCCCTTGATCGCGAAGGAGGTCACGGACTGGGCGGGGACGGTGTACGTGGCCTTGCCGTCGACGACCTTGACCGGGGCCTGCTCCTTGAGCTTGCCGTCGGCGCTGGTCACGGTCGGCGTGACGGTCGCGTTGCCCTTGATCGTGCGGAACTTGGACAGGTCGATGGTGACGTCACGGGCCGCGGTGGTGCTGTTGACGTGGACGAGCGAGGCACCCTTGCCGTCCTTGGTCACGGCGGCCGCGCTGGAGGTGTCGTCCACCTTGATCAGCTTGTCGCCCGGCTTGATGAAGTGCGTGAAGTTGCGGGCGGTGTCGAACTTGGTGTTCGTGTAGATCGGGCAGGACTCCAGCGTGTCCGTGGACTTGCAGCTGAACGACAGCTGGATGCTGCCCCAGTTGCCGCCCTTGGCGGACTCGCCGCCCGGCTTCATGTTGTCGTAGTCCTCGACCGGCTGCCAGAACACCCAGGCGGAGGGCTCCAGTTCACGCAGGTCGTTCACGATCTGCTGGGCGAGCCCGAGACCCGGCCGCATGTCCGTGAAGCTCTGCCCGTCGCCCCAGTCGCCCTCGACCTCGCTCATCCACAGCGGCTTGTCGGCCGCCTTGGCGAGGTCGCGCACGGTGGTGCGCTGCCCGGTGCCGTAGGTGTGGACGTTCATTTGGTCCACGAGGTCCTTGGAGGCCTGCGAGTACGAGTTCCAGTTGTTGGCGAAGATCGACGGGTTGGTCTCGTCCATCGCCGAGATCTCGGCCTTGACCTTGGCCTTCTTCAGCTCGGGTGCCAGCGCGGCCAGCACCTTCTCCTGGAGCGCGGGGCCGATGTGCGCGCCCTCCTGACGGCCGCCGACGGGCTCGCCGTCGGCGCCCAGCCGGGTGCTCCAGTAGCCGGTGTTGGGCTCGTTGAACGGGTCGACGGTGTCGACCTTGATGCCCTCGGCCTTCTCCAGACGCTTCGTCGCCCCGGCCATGTAGGCGGCGAAGTCGTCGACCGAATCGGCCTTCAGCTGGTCGGTGTTGGCGTTGAAGCCGCCGGAGACATAGCCGCTCTCCGTCATGAACCAGGGCGGCGAGTTGCTGAACGTCTCCCAGTGGGTGATGTCCTTCTTGATGCGCTCCACCCACCAGCGCTGGGTTTCGTCCGCGTTCGGGTTCCAGTCGGCCGCGTCGTCGGCGCTCCACCAGTCGGTGTCCTCGCGGGTGGTGCCCGCGGGCGCCTTCCACCAGCCCTCGACGGCCCCGCCGGCCCGCAGATAGTCCTTCACGTCGGGGGCGTTGCCGCCGCCGATGTTGTAACGGGCGATGTTCAGCGCCAGCCCGTCGTCACCGAACAGCAGCTTCGCGAGCTTCTCGCGGATCGCCGGGGGATAGTCGCCGGTCGCGTTGGCGAACCAGACCAGACTGGTGCCCCAGCCCTCGAACTTCTCCTGGCTGTACGAGGGATCGGGGGTGACGGTGACGGACGGGACCGCGGCCTCTGCCGCCGCCTGCGCGTTCGGCGAGGGCGCGCTGATCAGGGCGGCCGAGGTGGCCAGTGCGGTGATGCCGACGACTCCCAGCAGGTGTCGTGTGCGGGTACGGCGTGCCAACGTGTGCTCCCAACTCAGATGTGGTCGCTGCGGTGGACCGCCGTGCCCGCACCCCGTACGCGGGAGCGCACGGAGCGACGGGGCACGACGGTGTGCCCCTTGGATCAGGGGAGTTCGGGGTTGTTCAGTGGGCGGGCTGCCGTAGTACGGCGACTTCCCTCGGCGCCAATACGAGAACGCCGTCCGTATCCGTGCCGCCGGTCAGTCGCTCGCCGTCGAGGCCGGGCAGCGGTACCTCCTCCTCGCTGCGGTTCACCAGGAACAGGAACCGGCTTCCGCCGCCCTGCCGTACGGTCAACTCGACGCGCCCTCGGGCCGGTTCGGGCAGCTCGCTGCCGACGCCGGCCGGTGCGAGCAGCTCCGGCAGCAGCGCAGCGAGGCCGTCGGCGCCGAGGCGCGTGGAGACGTACGACGCCGAACCCCGGGCTGTCGTACGGCGGGTGACGGCGGGCCTGCCCGTGTACGCGCCCGAGCGGTAGTGGGCGAGGACCTCCACCTCGGGGTCGGTCACGTCGATCCGGTCGGTCCACACCGTGCCCGTACCGCCGCCGTCCACCTCGACCGACTCACTCTCCAGCAGCGGGCCGAACTCCTCGACGCGGATGCCGAGCAGCTCGCGCAGGGCGCCCGGGTAGCCGCCGAGCCAGATGTGGTCGTTCTCGTCGACGACACCCGAGAAGTACGTGGTGACCAGGTGGCCGCCCGTCTCCGCGTACCGCGTCAGGTCCTTGGCGAGGGTCGCCGGGACCATGTGCAGGACCGGGGTGATCAGCACGTCGTAGCGGCTGAACTCGGTGCGGGTGGTGACGACGTCGGCGCGGATGCCGAGGGAGAGGAGCGCGGAGTACCAGTTCAGGCCCTCCTGGCGGTAGTCGAGGAGAGCCGTGGGGTGCGAGTCCTGCTCACTCGCCCACCAGGAGTCCCAGTCGAACACGATCCCGACGCGGGCCGGTTCGCGCTCCGAGCCCGCGATCGGCGCCAGGTCCTTCAGGGTCCGGCCGAGGGCGGCCACCGCGCGGAAGACCTCGCTGTCGGCGCCCGCGTGCGGCACCATCGCGGAGTGGTACTTCTCGGCGCCGGCGGCCGACTGGCGCCACTGGAAGTAGCAGACGGCGTCGGCGCCGTGCGCCACGTGCAGGAGCGAGTCACGGGCCAGTTCGCCCGGCCGCTTGGCCACGTTGACGTGCTGCCAGTTGACCGCGCTGGTGGAGTGCTCCATCAGGAACCACGGGCGGCCGCTCGCGATACCGCTGGTCAGGTTGGCGGAGAAGGACAGCTCGTCGCGGTCCTGCGGACCCGGGTGGACGTAGTGGTCGTTGGAGACGAAGTCGATCTCGCCCGCCCAGTCCGGGTAGTTCATGCCCTTCGTGCCGCCCATCACCATGAAGTTGGTGGTGATGGGGACCTCGGGCGTGTACTCGCGCAGGATGTCCCGCTCGGCGACCAGGTAGTCCTTCAACGCGTCCGAGGAGAACCGCTTGAAGTCCAGCTGCTGGGTCGGGTTCGGGTGCGAGCCGGCCAGCCGGGGCGGCAGGATCTGCGCCCAGTCGCTGTAGCGCTGCGACCAGAAGGCCGTGCCCCAGGCGTGGTTGAGGGCGTCCAGCGTGGTGTAGCGGGCGCGCAGCCAGTCGCGGAAGGCGTGGGCCGCGTCGTCCGAGAAGTCGTAGATGTTGTGGCAGCCCAGTTCGTTCGAGATGTGCCAGGCCACCAGGGCCGGATGGTTGGCGTATCGTTCCGCCATCTTCCGTACCAGGCCCAGCGCGTGGCTGCGGAAGACCGGGGAGGTGGGACGCCAGTGCTGGCGTGCGCCCGGCCAGACCGTCTCGCCGGTGGCGGTCACCGGGAGGATCTCCGGGTGCGCGGTGGTCAGCCAGGGCGGCGGGGAAGCGGTCGCGGTGGCCAGATCGACGCCGATCCCGCCCTCGTGCAGCAGGTCCATGACATCGTCGAGCCACTCGAAGTCCCAGGTGTCCGCGTCCGGCTGGATCCGGGCCCAGGAGAAGATCCCCACCGAGACGACGTTGACGCCGGCCTCCCGCATCAGCCGAACGTCCTCCTCCCACACCTCCCGAGGCCACTGCTCGGGGTTGTAGTCGGCGCCGTACGCGAGACGGGGCGAGTCACCGTCCGGCCCGTACGGCAGACGGGACGGGGAGGCGGAGGTCATGGTGGTCCTTCCGGATACGGGGGGTACGAGGAGCGGCCGGCGTTGACGCTCTTCCGGCCGCTCCTCGGCTGTTACCGCTCGGCGGACTCTCGACCGCCGTTACTGCTCTGCTGCTACTGCTCGACGGTGAAGCCCTGCTCGTTGCCGTACTTGATGGAAGCGTCCTGCCAGCTCTTCAGACCGGCGGAGAGCTTCTCGCTGGAGATGTAGGCCTTGCCGACGGTGTCGTTGAAGATCGAGTTGGCGTACTGCTGGAAGGGCAGGTACGACCAGTCGCTCGCGACGTTGGCAGCGGACTCGGCGAAGATCTTGTTCGCTTCCTGGCCGTCGAAGTAGTCGAACTTCTTGCTCTGGAACGCCGCGTCCTGGAGCTGCGCGGTGGTCGCCGGGAAGGCGCCCTCGTCGACACGGGTCTGCACACCGTCACCGGCGTTCGCGTACTCGACGAACGCGTAGGCCAGCTCCTTGTTCTTGCCCAGCTCGGGCAGGGCCAGCGAGCTGCCGCCGTTCTCCGCGCTCGCCTTCTCGCCCTTGGTCCAGGCCGGCATCGGGGCCGCGCGCCACTGACCGGCCGCCTGCGGGACACCGGTGACGAAGTTGGCGGGCATCCAGGCGCCCGTGGTCAGGGTCGCGATGGTGCCGTCGCCCAGGCCCTTGTACCAGTCGTCGGTCCAGCCGTTGATCGGCGAGACGAGCTTCTCGTCGATCAGCTTCTGCCAGGTGTCCGTGTACTTCTTGGCGCCCGCGTCCTCGAAGTTGATCGCCACCTTGGTGCCGTCGACCTTGTAGGGGCGCGAACCGGCCTGCCACAGCATGCTGGTGGTGAAACCGGCGTCACCGGCGTCGTTGGCGATGTAGACCTTCGGGTCGGCCTCGTGCAGCTTGCGGGCCGCCTCGACGTACTCGTCCCAGGTGGTCGGGACGGCGATCTTGTACTTGTCGAAGACCTTCTTGTTGTAGAACATCGCCATCGGGCCCGAGTCCATCGGCAGGCCGTAGACCTTGTCGCCGTCGCTCACGGCGTTCCACGGGCCGGGCGTGTACTTGGCCTTGAGCTTGTCGGCACCGTAGGGGGCCAGGTCGGTCAGGCCCTTGGTGAGGGAGTACTGGCTCAGCGCGAAGTACTCGACCTGCGCGACGTCCGGGACACCCTTCTTCGCCGAGATGGCGTTCGACAGGGCGGTGTAGTGCTTGTCGCCGGACCGCTCGCCCACCAGGTTGATCTTGACCTTGGGGTACTTCTTCTCGAAGTCGGCGGCGACCGACTTCAGCGTGGGCTCCCAGGCCCAGACGGTGACCGTGCCGCCCTTCTCCAGCGCGGCCGTGATGTCCCCGGCGGAGACCGGCTTGCTGTCGGAGCTGTCGTCGCTTGAGCCGCAGGCGGTCGCGCCCAGGGCGAGGACGGAGAGCAGGGTTATGCCGCGCATCAGACGGCTGGTGGTTCTACGCATGGAGGTGCTTCCACTTCTTCGTGGGCGGGACAGGGTGAGGGTGAATGCGGTGTGGGGCCTGAGGGAGGGTCACTCCTTGACACTTCCGGCGGCGAGGCCGGACTGCCAGTACTTCTGCAGAAGCAGGAACGCGGCGATCAGCGGGATGATGGTGAGCAGTGAACCGGTGATCACCAGGTTGGTGACGACGTCGCCGCCGATCGTCTGGGCCTGGTTGTTCCAGGCGTCCAGACCCAGGGTCAGCGGGTACCAGTTCGAGTCCTTGAGCATGATCAGCGGCAGGAAGTAGTTGTTCCAGGTCGCGACCGTCGTGAACAGCAGGACGGTCACGGTGCCGGGGGCCAGCAGAGGCATGGCGACCTGGAAGAAGGTGCGGATCTCGCCCGCTCCGTCGATACGGGCCGCCTCCATCAGTTCGGTGGGGATGGCCTCGGTCGCGAACACCCACATCAGATACAGACCGAAGGGCGACACCAGCGAGGGAATGATCACCGCCCACGGGGTGTCCGTCAGGCCCATCTTGCTGAACATCAGGAAGGTGGGCACCGCCAGCGCCGTACCCGGGACGGCGACGGCACCGATGACGACGGCGAACACGGCGCGCTTGCCGGGGAAGGTGAACTTCGCCAGCGCGTAGCCGCCGAGGATCGCCAGCAGGGTCGCGCCGCCGGCGCCGAGCACGACGTACAGCAGGGTGTTCAGCAGCCAGCGGACGAAGATGCCGTCGTGGTACGTGAACGTGTCGTGGATGTTCTGCCAGAGGGCGAAGTCGCTGCTGAACCAGAGTCCGGAGGAATCGGCCAGCCCCTCCTGGGTCTTGGTCGCGCTGATGACCAGCCAGATCAGCGGCACGACCGTGTAGATCAGGATCAGGCTGGTGAGCGCGGTGAGCAGGACGCTGCGCTTGGGGCGGCCGGCGGAGTGCTGCTTGCGGGTGCGCAGTCGGGCCGCGCCCTTCGAACCGCCGGTGGTCTGCGCGGCTGCGTCCGGGGAGGTGGTGGTGACGGAGCTGCTCATGGTTCAGGCTCCCTTGCGCATGCCGCGGAGCTGCACGACGTAGGCGATGACCATGGTGATCAGCCCCATGATGATGGCGACCGCCGCGGAGTAGTTGTGCTGCTGGCCGTTGAAGGACAGCGAGTACGTGTAGAAGTTCGGGGTGAAGTCGGTCGTGATGGCGTTGCGCGCGATCAGCCGCAGGACGGCCGGCTCGTTGAAGAGCTGGAAGCTGCCGATGATCGAGAAGATCGTCGCGATGACGAGGGCACCGCGGATCGCGGGGAGTTTGATGGCGGTGATGACGCGGATCTGCCCGGCGCCGTCGATCTCCGCGGCCTCGTAGAGGGAGGCCGGGATGACCCGTAGCGCGGAGTAGAAGATCAGCATGTTGTAGCCGATGAACTCCCAGGTGACGATGTTGCCGATCGACGCCAGGACCAGATCGCTGGAGAGCGGGTCGGGCAGCGTGACGTCGAAGGCGGTGTTGATGTCACCCACCAGCCCGTACTTGGTGCCGTACATGAAGCCCCACATCAGGGTGGCGACCACGGCGGGCACCGCGTACGGCAGGAAGATCGCGATCCGGAAGAAGTCCTTGCCGTAGAGACGGCCACTGTCCAGGGCGAGGGCGATCAGCAGGGCGATGCCCAGCATGATCGGCACCTGTACGACCAGGAAGAGCGACACCCGTATGAGGGAGTCCCAGAAGTGGTCGTCCTGGAGGGCCTGTTGGTAGTTGTCCAGGCCGACGAACTGAGTGCCGCCGATCAGCTGGTCCCTGAAGAGGCTGAGGTAGATCGAGTACCCGATGGGTGCCAGGAATACGAGGGCGAACACCGCGACGAACGGGCCTATGAACCCCCATCCCGTCCATGAGCGGCGGTCCCTCTTCGCCGCGGGCCGGGCCGGGGCGCGCTTCGCGGCCACCGGCGGTTCTAGGGTCGTCATTGTCCGTGCCTCGCTCGTCCGTCTCGGAACCGGCGCTGGTCCGCCGCCGCCCCGATGTTTACGTAAACATCCCTCGCCGCCAGAACCCCACAAAAGGCCCACCGGCTGTTATGTTTACGTAAACATCTGATGGCGGCATGTCTACACCGCTCCCCCGACGCCGGTCAAGGGTCGTAGGGGGCAACTGTGGACAGGAAGGCGAGGGTTGACGGGTGGACACAGCTGACGGCACCTCGGCGGAGCCGGCGCGGGCACGCGCACGCACCAGGAAGCGGGCTTCCCGCCGTACGCAGAGCGCCTCGATGGCGGACGTCGCCAGGGTCGCCGGAGTGTCCTCGCAGACCGTCTCCCGGGTGGCGAACGGCTTCCCGGGCGTCAACGAGGAGACGCGGAGCCAAGTCCTCGCGGCCATGAAGGAGTTGGGCTACCGGCCCAACAGTGCGGCCCGGGCCCTGAAGCGCGGTGAGTTCCGCACGATCGGCGTGATCACCTTCGGTCTGTCCACCACCGGCAACGTCCGTACGCTGGAGGCGATCGCCACCTCGGCGGCGCACGAGGGGTACTCGATCACCCTGCTGCCGGTCGCCGTGCCGACGCAGGACGAGGTGCGCGGCGCCTTCTCGCGGCTCGGCGAACTCGCCGTCGACGCGGTCATCGTCATCCTCGAAGTGCACCTCCTCGACGCGTCGACCCTCTCCATGCCGCCCCACGTCCAGGTCGTGGTGGCCGACTCCGACGCGGGCGACCGCTACACCGTGGTCGACACCGACCAGGCGGGCGGCACCCGGACCGCCGTACGGCATCTCCTGGACCTCGGGCACCGCACGGTCTGGCATCTCGCAGGGCCCGAGGGCTCGTACGCGGCGCAGCGCCGCACCGACGCCTGGCGTGCCGAACTCCTCGCGGCGGGACGGATCGCGCCGCCGCTGGTGCACGGCGACTGGTCGGCGGAGTCCGGCTACCGTGCCGGGCTGCGGATCGCCGAACTGCCGGACTGCACTGCGGTGTTCGTGGCCAACGACCAGATGGCGCTGGGGCTGCTGCGGGCCCTGCACGAGAGCGGGCGCCGGGTGCCCGAGGACGTCAGCGTGATCGGCTTCGACGACATCCCGGAGGCGGGTTCCTTCCTGCCGCCGCTGACCACCGTGCACCAGGACTTCGCCGAGGTGGGGCGGCTGTGCGTGGAGGGCGTACTGCGCCAGATGCGGCAGGACGCGACGGAGCACGGGACGACGCTGGTGCCGACACGGCTGGTCGTGCGGAACAGCACGGCGCCACCGCGTGCGGAGTTCTGAGGGATCTCTTCGAAACATTCGAAGAGTTCTAAGAGTCGGCGTTCTTGAGCCATCCCGGAGATGCTGTCGCGCAGCCGGTTGACGGTCCCATGCCTCGCCTTTACGTTCTGCGGGACATTCGGAAACCATTCCGAAACTTTCGTAACGGAGTGGTTGTCGGAAGAAGGGAACGCCATGGATACCCGCACGTCCATCGCCCCTCGAATTCGCGGGGCACTCACCCTCGGCCTCGCGGCCCTGCTCGCCACCGCCGGCCTCACCGCCCTCTCGGGTACCGCCAGTGCCGCGAGCACCCTCGGCGCCGCCGCGGCGGAGAAGGGCCGCTACTTCGGTGCCGCCGTCGCCGCGAACCACCTGGGCGAATCCGCGTACGCGACCACGCTCAACACCGAGTTCAACTCGGTCACCCCCGAGAACGAGATGAAGTGGGACGCCACCGAGAGCTCCCGGGGCTCCTTCACCTTCACCGCCGCCGACCAGATCGTCAGCCACGCGCAGAGCCGGGGCATGAAGGTCCGCGGCCACACCCTGGTCTGGCACTCCCAACTGCCCAGCTGGGTGGGGGGACTTGCCGCCGCCGACCTGAGAACCGCGATGAACAACCACATCACGCAGGTGATGACGCACTACAAGGGCAAGATCCACTCCTGGGACGTCGTCAACGAGGCGTTCCAGGACGGCAGCAGCGGCGCCCGGCGCAGTTCACCGTTCCAGGACAGGCTCGGCAACGGCTTCATCGAGGAGGCGTTCCGTACCGCCCGTGCCGTCGATCCGGCGGCCAAGCTCTGTTACAACGACTACAACACCGACGGCGTCAACGCGAAGAGCACCGCCGTCTACAACCTCGTCAAGGACTTCAAGGCACGCGGCGTACCGATCGACTGCGTCGGCTTCCAGTCCCACTTCAACAGCGCCTCCCCGGTCCCCGGCGACTACCAGGCGAACCTCCAGCGCTTCGCCGACCTCGGCGTCGACGTGCAGATCACCGAACTGGACATCGAGGGCTCTGGCTCGGCCCAGGCGACCAGCTACGCCAGCGCGGTGAACGCCTGCCTCGCCGTCTCGCGCTGCACCGGCATCACCGTCTGGGGAGTCACCGACAAGTACTCGTGGCGGGCCAGTGGCACTCCGCTGCTGTTCGACGGCAACTACGCCAAGAAGGCCGCGTACACGTCCGTACTGACCGCGCTGGGCGGCTCGGGTTCGGGCGGTGGCGGCAGCGCCGGCTGCACGGTGACGTACAGCAAGGCGGAGGAGTGGAGCGACCGCTTCAACGGCAAGGTGACGGTGACGGCGGGCGGTTCGGCGATCAGTACATGGACGACCACCGTCACCGTGACGTCCCCGCAGAAGATCTCCGCGACCTGGAACGGCACACCCACCTGGGACAGCAGCGGCAACGTCATGACGATGAGGCCGAACGGCAACGGCAGCCTCGCGGCGGGCACTTCGACGAGCTTCGGGTTCACCGTGATGACGAACGGGAACACCACGGCGCCGGTGCTGGGGGGCTGCACGGCGTCCTGACCGTGGTGGCTGCGTAGACCGTGGTACGAGTGTGACGGCTGTGACCCCGGACCCGGGTTCCGGGGACGGGGTCACGGTTCGTTGTTCGTGGGACGGGTCAGAGGCCGGCCGCGGCGCTGTGCAGGTTCTTCGCGGCCAGGGCGAGGCCCTCGGTCTGCGAGTAGGCGGCGTCCTCGTGCTCGATGTTCACGGCCATGTCCGGGTCGATCTCGGCGAGGGCGCGCAGGAACTCCGTCCAGAACGGCACCTCGTTGCCGACGCCCACGGCGACGAACTTCCACGCCGGGTTCTCGGGCCAGGCGTTGCACCAGAAGCCGTAGCCGGTGGGGACCTTGCCGGGCGCGTCGGCGGGCACACGCGTGAACGACGTGTCCAGGACGCCCCGGATGTCGGCGCCCGGGCAGAGCGTCGCGTCCTTCGCGGCGGCGTGGAACACCAGCGGGCCCAGCCACTTGATGGAGGCGACGATGTCCATGCCCTGCCACATCAGGTGCGAGGGGTCCATCTCCGCGCCGACGTTCGTCAGACCGCCCGCGTCGACGAGCCTCTTGAGGGTGACGGGGGAGAACACCACGTTGTGCGGGTGCATCTCGATGGCGACCCGGACGTCGTTCTCCCGGGCGAGCGCGTCGATCTCCTGCCAGAACGCCACGGCCACGCCCCACTGGTAGTCCAGGACGTCCATGTAGACGCCGTCCCACGGATTCACCACCCAGGACGGGTACTTGGCGTCCGGGTCGGAGCCCGGGGTGCCGGACATGGTCACCACGTGCCGGACGCCGAGCAGGCCCGCGAGCCGGATCGTACGGCGCAGATCGTCGGCGTGCTTCGGGCCGACTCCCGGCAGCGGGTTGAGCGGGTTGCCGTTGCAGTTGAGACCGGTCAGCTCCATCCCCCGCTCGGCGAAGACCGCCAGGTACTCCTCGCGCGCGGTGGCCGAGGACAGCAGCAGGTCGACCGGGCAGTGCGGGGAGGGAATGAACCCACCGGTGTTGACCTCCACCGAGGTCAGTCCGTTCTCCTTGAGGATGTCGAGGGCCTCGGGGAGGGTGCGGTCGTGCAGACAGGCGGTGTAGGCGCCGAGCTTGAGGGCCATGTTCTCTTCCTTCTGGGGTGAGGGTCAGACGGCGGACGGAACCGTGACGGCCGCGCCGCCGTTGCGCGAGGACTCGACGACCGCCTGGATGATCTCCATCGTCCGCAGCGCGTCGGCGAAGTCGGCGCAGGCGGGCAGCGGTTCGGCGACCCCCGCGACCTGGTCGAGGAACGCCCGCGCCTGGTAGGTGAAGTTGTCGGCGTTGCTGGCGCCCACACCCGGCGCCTCCATCGGGACCCCGCCCGCGAAGTACGGCAGCTGCGGACCTGCGATGATCTGCCGGGCACCGCGCGTACGGGCGTCCGGCTGGGCGTCGTCGAAGAGGTACTCGGCCGGCCGGTGCTGGTCGAACGCGGCCCGCCCGCCGAGCCCCAGGACGTCGAAGGCGAGCCCGTTGGGCAGCCCGAAGCCGGTACGGGTCACGGAGAAGGTGCCGACGAGCCCGGACTCGAAGCGGGCGGTGAAGGACGCGGTGTCCTCGTTCTCGACCTCGCCGAACTCGTCGGAGACGGGCGCCGCGTTGTGCCCGACGACCGCGCCCAGCGGCAGCGGACGCTTGGGGATCTGCGTCGACAGCGCGGCACCGGACACCGAGATGATCGGCCCGGCGACGTACTCGGCGACGTCGATCACGTGCGAGCCTATGTCCCCGAGCGCGCCCGAACCGGGACCGCCCTTGAACCGCCAGCTCAGCGGCCCGTTCGGGTCGGTCGCGTAGTCGCACCAGTAGCGCCCGCTGAACAGCGACAGATCGCCCAGCTCTCCGTGCCGGACGTGCTCACGGATCGCGGCGATGCCGGGGGAGCGCCGGAAGGTGTAGCCGACGGCGGTAACGACGCCGGCGGTGCGCTCCAGCTCGACCATCGCGCGGGCGTCGTCGAGCGAGCCCGCCAGGGGCTTCTCGCACAGCACATGCTTGCCCGCCGCGACCAGCGCCTCGGCGATCGGGCGGTGCAGGGAGTTGCCGACGACGATGCTGACGGCGTCGATCGTCGGGTCCTCGGCGACGGCCTCCCAGCTCGGGAGCGCCTTGTCGTACCCATAGCGGCGGGCGGCGTCCTCGGCGAGCGCGACGTTGGCGTCGGCTATCGCGGCCAGCCGGACCGGCGGCAGACCGGCACCGAAGACCGTGTTGACGTTGCGGTACCCGGCGGCGTGGCTGCGGCCGGCCATACCGGCCCCGATCACCGCGACGGAGAGGGGTTTGGTCATGGGGGTGCCCTTCGGAAGAGTTGAGACGAGAGGGGGGAACTTCAGTTGGAGGTGGGGAAGTTGAAGCCGGCGTTCACCTGTTGCGCGGGCTGCGGCCAGCGGGTGGTGACGACCTTGGGGCGGGTGTAGAAGCGGATGCCTTCGGGGCCGTGGATGGGGGAGTCGCCGATGAGGGAGTCCTTCCAGCCGCCGAAGGAGTAGTAGGACATCGGCACCGGGACGGGCACGTTGATGCCGATCATGCCGATCTTGACCCGGCGCTGGAATCGGCGTGCCGCCTCCCCGCTGGCGGTGAACAGGGCGGTGCCGTTGCCGTACGGATTGGCGTTGATCAGGTCGATGGCCGCGTCGAGCGAGTCGACCCGGACGACGGCGAGCACCGGCCCGAACAACTCCTCCTTGTACGCGCCCATTTCGGTGGTGACCCGGTCGAGCAGGGACGGCCCCGTGAAGAAGCCCTCCTCGTGGCCGTCGACCTTCAGCCCGCGTCCGTCCACGACGACGGCTGCGCCCTGGGTGGCCGCGATCCCGACGGCGTTCTCGACGCGTTCCTGGGCGGCTTTGGTGACGAGCGGCCCCATGTCGGTGCCCGGCACATCACCGGGCCCGACCTTGATCTCACGGGCCTTGCGCTCCAGCACCTCGACGAGGGAGTCGGCGGCGTCGCCGACGGCCACGGCGACGGAGACGGCCATGCAGCGCTCGCCGGCGGAGCCGTAGGCGCCCGCCGTGATGTGGTTGGCGGCGAACTCCAGGTCGGCGTCGGGGAGGACGACGGCGTGGTTCTTGGCGCCGCCGAGGGCCTGCACCCGCTTGCCGTGCGAAGTGGCCTGTTCGTGCACGTACTTGGCGATCGGCGTCGACCCGACGAAGGAGACGGCCTCGATGCCGGGGTGGGCGAGGATCGCGTCGACGGCGTCCTTGCCACCGTGCACGACGTTGAAGACACCGTCGGGCAGTCCGGCCCTCCGGTACAGCTCGGCGACGAAGTTGGCGGCGGACGGATCGCGCTCGCTGGGCTTGAGGATGAAGGTGTTGCCGGTGGCGATGGCCATCGGATGCATCCAAAGAGGCACCATGGCGGGGAAGTTGAAGGGCGTGATGCCCGCGACGACACCCAGCGGCTGCCGGAAGTCGTGCACGTCGACGCCGCGCGAGACCTGGTCGGAGAAGGACCCCTTCAACACGTCGCCGAGGCCGCAGGCGAACTCGACGACCTCGCGGCCGCGGGTGATCTCGCCGCGTGCGTCGTCGACGGTCTTGCCGTGCTCGGCGGAGATGATCCGGCCCAGTTCCTCCTCGTGCTCGACGAGCAACTGGCGGAAGGCGAACATCACTTGGGTGCGCTGCGCGAGCGAGGACTCCGCCCACGTCTCGAACGCGGCAGCGGCGGCCACGACGGCGGCATCGACCTCGGCGGCACCGCCGAGCACGACCCGCGCCTGCTCCTGGCCGGTGGCCGGGTTGAACACGGCCTGGGTGTTCTCGCCGGGGACCGGGGACCCGTTGATCCAGTGCTGGATGGTGGTCATGTCAGAGGTGTCCTTACAGGTAGTGGCGCTGGTCGTGCTTGTGGGAGGCGTATGTCTCGTATGCGGTGCGGGTGGAGTCCAGGGCGGAGGTCTGGGCGACGGGGACGTCCCACCAGCCGTGGCCGGGTGGGTTGGGCCCGTAGAGGTCGGTCTCGACGTGCACGACCGTGGTCCGGGTGGCTGCCTTCGCCTTCTCCATCGCGGTGCGGAACTCGTCTACGGAGGTGGCGTGCAGGACGTCGGCGCCGAGACTCGACGCGTTCGCAGCGAGGTCCACGGGGAGGACGTCGCCGTCGAGCTGGCCCGAACTGTCGTTGCGGTAGCGGTACTTGGTGCCGAACCGCTGTGACCCCAGTGACTCCGAAAGGGCGCCGATGGAGGCGAAGCCGTGGTTCTGGACGAGGACGACGATGACCTTCAGTCCTTCGGAGATCATGGTGACGATCTCCTGGGCCATCATCAGATACGAGCCGTCGCCGACCAGAACGACGACCTCCCGTGACGGATCGGCCATCTTGGCTCCGACGCCGGCGGCGACCTCGTAGCCCATGCAGGAGTAGGCGTACTCGACGTGGTAGGCCTTCGGATCCCGGGCCCGCCACAGTTGTTGCAGGTCGCCGGGCATCGATCCGGCCGCGTTGATGACCACGTCACGGTCGCCGAGTACGTCGTTCAGGGCGCCCAGGATCTGGGTCTGGGCGGGGAGTTCGCCGGTGTTGCGCGACGGTGCGAAGCAGGTCTCTTCGATCTCCCTTGTGCGGGCGATGAGTTGGCGGGTTCGGTCGCGGTACTCCTGGTCCACCTCCCAGTCCGTGAGCGCCCCCGCGAGCGCCTGGATGCCGAGGCGGGCGTCGGCCACCAGAGGCTCCGCCGAGTGCTTCACGGCGTCCAGGCGGGCCACGTTCAGGTTGACGAAGGTGACGTCCGGGTTGGCGAAGACGGTGTGGCTGGCGGTGGTGAAGTCGGAGTACCGGGTGCCGATGCCGAGGACGACATCGGCATCGCGGGCCAGCTCGTTGGCGGCGTACGCGCCGGTCGAACCGAGGCCCCCGACGGCGTACGGGTGGTCCCACGGCACGGCTCCCTTGCCCGCGTGGGTGTCGGCGACGGGGATGCCGGTGGCCTCGGCGAAGGCGCGCAGCGCGGTCTCCGCACCCGAGTACACGGCCCCGCCGCCGGCCACGATCAGGGGCTTCCTCGCGTTGCGGAGAAGGACGGCGGCCCGCTGCACGGCCTGCGGTTCCGGCACGGGGCGGCCGACATGCCACACCCGCCGTCGGAAGAAGGAGAGGGGCCAGTCGTACGCTTCCGCCTGCACGTCCTGGGGCAGGGCGAGGGTGACGGCGCCGGTCTCCACCGGGTCGGTCAGCACCCGCATCGCCGCCAGCGCGGCCGGGATCAGCTGCTCGGGACGCGAGATCCGGTCGAAGTACTTCGAGACGGCGCGGAAGGTGTCGTTGACGGTGACGTCTCCGCCCCGGGTGTCCTCCAGTTGCTGGAGGACGGGGTCGGCGGCGCGGGTGGCGAACATGTCGGACGGCAGCAGGAGCACCGGGATGCGGTTGGTGGTGGCCAGCGCCGCACCGGTGATCATGTTCGTCGAGCCGGGCCCGGTCGACGCCGAGCAGGCGAAGGTGGCCAGCCGGTCGCGCATCTTCGCGTAGGCCACCGACGCGTGGACCATGCCCTGCTCGTTGCGGGCCAGGTAGTAGGGGAGATCGGCCTCTCCCGTGGTGGCGGCCTGGAGGAGCGCCTGGCCGATGCCGGCCACGTTGCCGTGCCCGAAGATGCCCCAGACACCGGGGATGAGGCGGTGTTCCTGGCCGTCGCGCTCGCTGTACTGGTTGGCCAGGAAGCGGACCAGGGCCTGGGCGGTGGTGAGTCGGAGGGTGTTCATTGGTTCTCTCCGAAGGGGAGCCGGTCGTCGATGTCCTGCGTGTCCCAGGTGGAGCGCACCCAACCGTGGGCGGGGTCGTCGCAGATCAGCCAGGCGCGGTCCTGCCCGGGACCGGCCATGACGTTGAGGTAGTAGAGCTCGTAGCCGGGGGCGGCGATCGACGGCCCGTGCCAGCCGTGCGGGATCAGCACGGTGTCGCCGGAGCGGACCTCGGCGAGTACGTCGAGGGGCCGGTCCGCGGTGCCGTACACCCGCTGGTAGCCGAAGCCGTTCCCGTCGCCCGCGACCTCGAAGTAGTAGATCTCCTCCAGCTCGGACTCCGCCCCGGGGCGTGTCTCGTCGTGCTTGTGGGGCGGGTACGAGGACCAGTTGCCGCCGGGTGTGAGTACCTCGCAGACGAGCAGCTGCTCGGCGTCGAAGGTGCCCGGCAGGCAGTAGTTGTTGACCTGGCGGGAGCAGGCCCCGGCACCGCGCAGCTCGACGGGGACGTTCTCTTTGGGGCCGTACCGGGCGGAGAGTGAGCTCCGCCCGGTACGGGCTGCGGGCAGCGCGAACCGTCCTCCGGTCGCGCTGCTGATCAGGGCTTCCGACTCGCGGGGGAGGTAGGCGAAGTCGGTGACCGAGGCGAACACGCCTGTCCGCCCGGCGAGTTCGAAGGCCTTGCCGTCCGTGGTGACGGTGCAGGAGCCCGTCAGCGGCAGGACCAGGAACTCGGAGTCCCGGGTGGACAGGGCGTGCGCCTCGCCCGGCTCCAGGGTCAGGATCCTGAGGCCGGAGTATCCCCAGCCCGCCGACTCGGGCGTGACCAGGAGGTCGTAGGGTCCGTCGGCCGAACTCCCCGCAGGGAGGTGGTACTTGCCCGTGTCCGTCACAGCAGGCTCACCGCCTTGTCGACCGCACCGGCGACATCGCCGTTGGACGGGTAGAGCAGGGAGCGGCCGACGACCAGACCCTGCGCGGTGGGCTGCTTCAGCGCCTTTCCCCAGGAGGCGAACGCGGCGGCGGCGTCCCTGACCTCCCCGCCCAGCAGCAGCGCGGGGAGTGTCGAGGCGGACAGCACGCGCTCCATGTCGTCCACGACCGGGAGCTTCAGCCAGGTGTAGGCGGTGCGTCGGCCCAGCCCTGAGGCGATACTGACCGACTTGACGACGGCGTCGGTGGAGAGGTCGTTGCGGACCTTGCCGTCCTGCCAGGTGGAGACGAACGGCTCGACCATGGCGATGAGTTGACGGTCGTTCAGTTCGTTGACGGCACGCGCGGTGTTCTCCAGCGCCGACGGTGTCGCAGGGTCGTCGAGCGCGATACGGGTGAGCATCTTGCCGCCGTCGAAGCCCATCGCCGCGATCGTCTCGGCGTCGTATCCCGTGAACCGGTCGTCGATCTCGAAGACCGACCCGGCGAGTCCCGCCCGGTTCATCGACCCGAAGACACTCTTGCCGTCGAGTACGCCGAGCAGCAGCAGGTCTTCGAGGATGTCGGCGGTGGCCAGTACCCCGGTCACACCGGGCCGCTCCAGGGCGGTGCACAGGCGGTCCAGGAGTTCGAAGCGGTCGGCCATGGCGTTCGGGTCGCCGCCGACGCCGTTGGCGCCGCGTGCGGGATGGTCGGCGGCGATGATCATCGCCTTGCCGTGCTCGCCGAGCAGCGAGTGGGCCCTCACCCGGCGTGCGGCGGCCGTCGCGATGGCGCCGGGGTCGCCGACTCGGGCGGCCACGATCCGGTTCACGTTGTCGGACAGCACGTCGTCACGCCTTTCCATCGATGGGGGCAGGGGAGGCTTCGCGGAGCTTGGCCTCGACCTCGGCCTCGGTCGGCATGGCGTCGGAGCAGGACAGCCGGCCCGCGACGATCGCACCGGCCGCGTTGGCGAAGGCGACGGTGCGGCGCGTGTCCCAGCCGGCCAGCAGCCCGTGACACAGGGCGCCGCCGAAGGCGTCACCGGCGCCGAGTCCGTTGACGACGTCCACCGGGACCGGCGGGATCTCGACGGCCGAGCCGTCGCGGCCTACGGCCAGCACACCCTTCGGTCCCTGTTTGACCACGGCCAGCTCGACTCCCGCGGCGAGCAGCGCCTTCGCGGCGGCGTACGGCTCGCGCTCGCCGGTGGCCACCTCGCATTCGTCGAGGTTGCCGACGGCGACGGTGGTGTGGCGCAGGGCTTCGGCGTAGTGCGTACGGGCGTCAGCGGGGTTCGTCCAAAACGTGGGCCGCCAGTCCAGGTCGAACACCGTCGTGCCCGCCTTCGCCCGGTGCGTCAACGCCGCCAGCGTCGCCGAGCGGCTCGGCTCCTCGCTGAACCCGGTGCCGGTCACCCAGAAGATCCGGGCCTCGCGCACCGCCCCCAGATCCAGTTCGTCAGGACGAATGTCCAGGTCGGGGGCCTTGGGGAGCCGGTAGAAGTACAGGGGGAAGTCGTCCGGCGGGAAGATCTCGCAGAACGTCACCGGGGTCGGCGCGATGTCCGACGTACCGACGAACCGGGTGTCGACGCCGTAGCCGGTCAGGGCCGTGCGGACGAAGTCCCCGAACGGGTCGCGGCCCGTCTTGGTGATCACGGCCGCGGAGTGCCCGTACCGGGCGGCGGCCACGGCGACGTTGGTCGGGCTGCCGCCGAGGTACTTGCCGAACGAGGTGACGTCCGCCAGCCGCACGCCCGTCTGGAGCGGATACACATCCACTCCCACTCGGCCCATGGTCAGGACTTCCAACGGCATGACGCGGTTTCCCTTCGGCGGATCGGCGGACTTAAAGCGCTTTAAATTCACTTTCAGCAGAGAACGATGCCCGTGCTGAAATGTCATGTCAATAGATTGTTACAACAAGCTGCCTCGATGGCTGGGCAGGCAGTGCCCGGTCGGCACGCACCGCCGGGTCGTCGGGCTGCCGGAGGTGCGTGCCGAGGTGGTCGCTGCCGTCAGGGGCGGGCGGCCAGGTACTCGTCGATCTTCTTCCGCATGAAGAGGGAGGACTCCTTGGCCCGTTCCTCCCAGGCGAAGACGCACGCCGTGAGGGTGCCGTCGAAGCCGTTCGTGTGCAGGGCGTCGAAGAGTTCGTCGAAGTCGACCTCGCCCTCCCCGATGTCCAGGTGCTGGTGGACCCGGGCCGTGGTGCCGGGCGGGTTGAGGATGTAGCGGTTGCCCGACGACGCGGTGTGGTCGAAGACGTCGGCCAGATGGACGTGGGTGAGCAGGTCGCCCGCGTACTCGATGATCCCGGGGGCGTCGTTGCCGATGTGGAAGGTGTGCGGGGCGCAGTAGAGGAAGCTGACGTTGGGGTGGTTGATGCCCCGGATCAGGTTGACCGCGTCGTAGCCGTTCTCGATGAAGTCGTCCGGGTGCGGTTCCAGGGCCAGCTTGATGCCCTCGCGTTCGAACACCGGCAGCAGGTCGTCCATCGACTTCCAGAACTGCGCCTCGCTGCGGTCCGGGTCCTCCGGGCGGCCGTTGAACTCGGAGATCATGCTGTCCACGCCGAGATCCGAGGTGATCTGGATGGCACGCTTCCAGTACCGTACGGCGGCCTGCCGGGCGTCCTCGTCCGGCCCCGACCAGCGGAACAGGGGCAGTACGGAGGAGATGCCGACGCCCGCCGCGTCCAGTGCCTTGCGGAACTTCCCTACGGTCGCGTCGTCGACGCGTGGGTGGCGGAAGAAGGGGATGAAGTCCTCTCGGGGGGAGAGCTCGATCCACTCGTAGCCCAACTCGGCCACCACAGAGGGCAGTTCGAGAAGCGGGACGTGGCGGATCATATAGGGGTCGAGGGCGATCTTCACGGGGTGTGCCTTCCGGTCACGGGGAGACGTTGGAACGTTGCTTTCGCCGTGGTCAGGACGTCGTCTTTTCCGAGGAGGCGGCTACGGGTGCTTGAAGGTCTTCGGCTTCGGGGAGTTCTTCGACGTCGACTCCGCGTACCTGGGCCAACTCGTGCTTGAGGGCCGCGAGTTCGGCGCCGCCGGCCATGTGGTTGGTGAGTTCTTCGAGGCTGACCTCGCTGCGGGCGGCGCTCAACTCCATGGTTCCCAGGCGCAGGACGCTGAAGTGGTCGCCGACCATGTAGGCGTGGTGCGGGTTGTGGGTGATGAAGATGACCCCGAG
>NZ_JBSFDA010000133.1:0-28422 GCF_053593675.1 Streptomyces sp. NPDC002156
CCCCAGCCGTAGGTCGAGCCCGCCGGGTCGCGCTCGTACACGGTGATGTCGTGGGACGGATCCTGGAGCTTCATCAGGATCGAGAGGTACAGGCCAGGTGCGGGGGCCTCCCGCGCAGTGCCATCGTCTCCAGGAGCGTGGGGGCGTTGGTGATCGCGCCTCGGCCGCGGACGTGCAGTACGCCGGTGCGCCCCGGGACGAGCGCGGCCAGGGCCAGCCGGTCGTCCTGGAGCAGGTTGTGGAGCGTGTCGGCGCGCCTGTTGCCCTTGCGGTCCGGGATGACGAGTGTGCGGCCGTCCAGGATCCGCGCCACTGTCTGCCGGTCCCCACGCGGACTCGTGTCGCTGCCCCCGGAGGAGTCCCAGGTGGACAGGGCCAGGAAGGGGGACGCCGCGAGGAAGTCGGCGACGCCGGGCCGGGCCAAGGGCCCGTCGCCCGTGACCTCGGCGGCCCGTCCGGCCGGGGTCGGCGGCTGCCACAGGCGGGACCGGATGACGGCCTGTGCGCAGTGGACGTATGCCTCCTTGATATCGACGGTCGTCACCGCGCCCTTGCGGGCGGACACCGAGCCGTTGACGCGGAGGAGTTCCCCGACGCCGGGCAGGAGGAAGAAGAACGAGACCGGGCCGTGCGGGTCGCCGGACTCGGGCAGGGTGAAGGAGATCCGGGTGGGCGAGTGGACGCGTACGAATCCCGGGGTGCCGCCGATGAAGGTAGTTCTGCTTGTGCCGTCGGCGTCTCGGTAGCCGAAGGCCGCGATCGGGCTTCGGGCGAGGACTGTCCGGCAGCCCTCGTCGAGGGCGCTGATCTGCTTGAGCATGATCATCGAGAGCGGGCGGCCGATGGTCGTCTCGACCTCGTCCACGGTCGTCAGGCGGTGCGGGGTCCCTAACCGGGTTGCGTCGGTTGCGTCGGCTGTTTCCGTTGCTTTCGTTGCTTTCTGCACGAGGGGTCCTCTCAGCCGGGGGTGGATCGGCCCAGGCGCCAGTAGCCGAAGAACGCGATGTCCCGCTTGGGCATGCCGCGGTCGTTGACCAGGTGCCGCCGGACCGTCGTGGCCAGCCGGGACTCGCCCGCGGTCCAGGTGTAGAGGCGGCCTGGTGGTAGTGACGCGCGGCGGAGCGCGTCCAGGGCCAAGGTGCCGGGCCGCATCGATTCGTCGTCGCGGGCGAACCAGTGGATACGGGTGCCGGCGGGCGTCTCGACGTACGACCGGATGTCGGCCTTGGCCGCCACCTCCAGGTAGACCTCGGTGGGGAGTGAGGGCGGGGTTCCGTCGAGGATCGACAGGATGGCGGGCAGCGCGGTCTCGTCGCCGACCAGCAGTTGTCCCTCCGCGTGCTCCGGCAGCCGGTACATGGTGCCGATGTCGAAGATCCCGGCCGGGTCGCCCGGTGCGGTCCGGCGCACCCAGGACGACATGGGTGAGTCTGCGTGCACGGCGAACTCGATGTCGATCTCGTCCTCGGCGGGCCTCGCGCGCCGGATCGTCAGGTTGCGGACCCACGGGCGGACCGACTTGGGCAGCAGCATCAGCTGGGCGATCCAGGCCTCGTTCGACAAGGTCGGCATCCGCAGCGCGGTCTGGCCCTCGCGGGGGAAGAACAGGCGGACCGCCTGGTCGTTGCCGGCCACGACCAGGTTCCGTACGGCCGGGCCGCCCAGGGTGACGCTCGCGAAGCCCGGTGTGAGGAACTCGCGGCGGCGCACCTCCAGCGTGATCATCGTGCGCGACTCGGGCGGGTACACCTTGGGGATCACGGCGGGCCACCCCCATCGGAGTGGACCTTGTTATCGCAGCTCATGGCACTATTGTGAGCAATAGCTCAGCTCTCTGGCTACTCGCTTTTGCCGCCTCGAGAAGGACCTCGGATGCCGTCGGACGACCGTCGTCTTCAGCCACGTCGCAAGCCCCGTCAGGTGCGCGCGGAGCTCACCCGCGACCGCATCCTCACCGCCGCTGCTCACGTTTTCGCCGAGCACGGCTACGCCGCCGGCACCACCAACCGCATCGCGGAGCGCGCCCGGATCTCCATCGGCTCGCTGTACCAGTACTTCCCGAACAAGGACGCGATCCTCGCCGAGCTGCTGGTGCGGCACATCGACCGGGGCAGGTGGGCGGGGGCGGACCAGCTCGAGCTGTCCGCCGGGAGCCTGGGGGCGACGGTGCGGGCGGTGGTCCGCGACGCGATCGACAACCACCGCGACGATCCGCAGCTGCTGCGGATCATGATCGAGGAGGCGCCGCTCTCGCAGGAACTCCTCGACACGATCGACCGGCACGGCAAGACCCGTGTCGCCCAGGTGCGCGACCTCCTCGCCCGGCACCCGGACGTCCACGTACGAGACCTCGACACCGCGGCCGAACTCATCGTGTTCACCGTGGAGTTGAACACGCACAAGCTCATGGCCGACCCGAGGTCCATCCCGGTCGAGACGTTCGAGAGGGAGTTGGTGGACATGGTCACCCGTTACCTGCGTGGCGACCAGTAGCCACACACACGCCAGAGGGTCCCCCGGCCCCCGGCCCCCTTCACACCCCCAAGTGCCGCTCCACGAACTCCAGTTCCAGCCGTACCTGCTTGATCCGTTCGTCCACGACCAGTGAGCCGTGGCCCGCGTCGTACCGGTACACCTCGTGCACGGCGCCCCGCGTCTCCAGCCGCTTCACGTAGTTGTCGATCTGGCGGATCGGGCAGCGGGGGTCGTTCACACCGGCCGAGATGTACACCGGTGCCTTCACGGCGTCGACGTACGTCAGGGGCGACGACGCCTCGAAGCGTTCCGGGACCTCCTCCGGCGTACCGCCCAGCAGGGTGCGGTCCATCGCCTTCAGCGCCTCCATCTCGTCGTGGTACGCCGTGACGTAGTCCGCGACCGGCACCGCCGCGAGGCCCAGTGTCCACGCGTCGGGCTGGGTGCCCAACCCCAGCAGCGTCAGGTAGCCGCCCCAGGAGCCGCCCGTCAGGATCAGGCGGTCCGGGTCCGCGAGGCCCGAGGTCACCGCCCATTCCCGGACCGCCGCGATGTCCTCCAGCTCGATCAGACCGACCCGGTGCTTGAGGGCGTCCGTCCACTCACGTCCGTACCCGGTGGAGCCCCGGTAGTTGACCCGCACCACCGCGTACCCGTGGTCGACCCACGCCGCCGGGCCCGCCGCGAAGGCGTCGCTGTCGTGCCAGGTGGGGCCGCCGTGGATGTCGAAGACCGTGGGGAGGGGGCGGCCCTCCGTCCCTGCCGGCCGCTGCACCAGGGCGTGGATACGGCCGCCCGGGCCCTCCACCCACACGTCCTCCACCGGTACCGAGCCCGGTGACTTCAGGCCGGGCGGGTCCAGGACCACCGACCCCGTCGTCGAGCGCACCGACGACGGTTCGGCCGCCGACGACCACAGGTACTCCACGCTGCCGTCGGGCCGGGCCGTCGCCCCGGAGACCGAGCCGGGCGGTGTGTCCACCTTCACCAGTTCGCGGTCGGTCAGGTCGTAGCGGAAGAGTTCGCTGCGGGCCTCGAAGCTGTGGGCGATCAGGAGTCCTGAGCCGTCCGGGTACCACTCCGCGCTCACGTCGCCCGGCAGGTCCAGGGCGAGGTCCGTCTCCTCGCCGGTCGTCACGTCCCACACCAGGGGCTCCCAGCGGCCCCGGCGCTGATGCCCGACCAGCAGCCGGGTGTCGCCCTCCACGGGGGCGAAGCCCAGCACCTCCAGGCCCAGTTCCTCCGCGCCGCCCTTGGTGTCGTCGAGGTCGGCGACCGTCGTGCCGTCGGGACGCAGGACGCGGAGCGCGGAGTGCATCGCGTCGCCGTGCTCGGTGTGCTCGATCGCGATCAGGGAGCCGTCGTGGGAGAGGTCGCCGACCCCGGCGGATTCGCGGTGGCGGTAGATCACCGTGGGAGGCGTGTCCGCCACCGCCAGGTGGATCGTCGTGCCCTCGTCGTCGGTCGAGCGGCCGACGACCGCGGTACGGCCGTCCCGGGCGAGGGCGAGTCCCGCCGGGTAGGAGGGCTCCAGGCCGGGAGTCGCGGGCTCGTCCTCGGTTCCGTCCGCTCCGCCCGCGAACGGCTGGCGGCGCCAGACTCCGAACTCGTCGCCGTCCTTGTCGTCGAACCACCAGATCCACTCGCCGTCGGGCGACAGCACGCCGTCCGTCGTGCCGTTGGGGCGGTTCGTCGCCTGGCGCTGCTCGCCCGTGGCGCGGTTCCAGGCGTACAGCTCGTACGTGCCTGTCGCGTTGGACACGAACAGGGAGCGGTCGGGGGCGTCTTCCGCCCAGTCGGGGAGGGAGACGCGCGGGGCTCGGAACCGCTTCTCCCAGTCGGGCATGGCTTCTGCGTCACTCATGTCCCTATGTAACCTGATCGGCGCTGGGGCGTTCCACGGATCACCATGGCCGGGTGACGCGCCGGCCCGGTCGCCGTTCGGGTGCTCAGAAGCGGCCGGAGAGGAACTTGTCCTCCGAGTCGGAGGCGACGGTGGTGACGGTGTAGAGGTCGCGGCCCGCGTCACGGGCGCCCTCGGCGTGGTTGTACTGGACCTTGAAGACATAGGTGCCGGCGGCCAGGGTGACACCCGACTTCAGCGTGATGACGTACCCCAGTTGGTCGCTGGTGGAGTTCTGGCCTATCGCCACCTTGTCGCCCAGGGAGGTCCAGGCGCCGGTGCTCGACACGCCGCCGGTCTGGATGACGCGGACGACGACCTTGAGCGAGCTGAGCGGCTTGGTGGACTTGACCGTGATGGTGCTCTGGTCCCAGTAGTCGTTGGAGTCGGACTCCACGCTCCCGTCGGCCCACAGATAGCCGGCCGTCGACTGCGACCCGGTGCTCTGTGTGGTCGTGGTCTGCTTCTCCTCGGTGCCGGTCGTGCCGGAGGTGCCGGTACTGCCGGTGGTTCCTTCGGCGGTGCCCGTGGTGCCGGTGGCGCCGGAATTCGTGTCGGAGTCCGGCGCGGACCCGTCCCCGTCTCCGCCGGCTCCGCCCGAGACGGGGACGTAGACGACCTCGGGGTCCTGCTTGCCGCCGACCCCGCTGGTGCCGCTGTCCTGCGCCTTCGGCGACGGGACGACCGTCGCCTTCCGGGTGTCACCCGAAGTGGACTTCTCCTTCGTGGGCTCGTCCGCCGCCGTGGTCACCTTCTCGGAGGAGCCGCCGCTCCAGTCGATGGCGGCGACGGCCGTCACGGAACCGGCGATCACCAGGACCGCGACCGCGGAGCCGCCGACCGCGTTCCAGACCCGGCGGCCGGGCAGGAAGCCGCGGAGCGGAGTGCGTGTCCTGCGGGCGAACAGGTCGGCGAACTCGCCTTCCCTGCGGTCGCCTTCCCTGCGGTCTCTTTCCCTGTGGTCGCTTTCCCGGCTGTCCGGGCGAGCGGGCGTGTGCGGCATGGAGTGGGTCCTTACGAGGTCGTTCTGCAGGGGCAGGGGCAGGGGCAAAGGGGACGTGGGAGGGGCTTGCCCGCTCACAGCGTCTGCGGGATGTCCTCGGGCCTGAGCGTCATCACGTCGGACTCCGAGGCGTCCGGCAGCTCGGCGACGCGGTACGCCTGGCGTTCCGTCATGGCCTGGAACAGCTGGCGTGCCGTACGGCCGTTGCCGAAGCCGCGCTCCCGGGGCATCGTGTCGAAGCGGGCGGTGAGCGACTCGCGGGTGGCCGGCCCGAGTTCGTACTGGTGCTGTGCGGCCTGGTGCTCCACGATGCTGACGAGTTCGGCGCTGCCGTAGTCCTCGAAGAGCAGGGTGCGGTTGAAGCGTGAGGCCAGACCGGGGTTGGAGCGGACGAACACCTCCATCTCCTTGAGGTATCCGGCGACGATGACCACCACGTCGTCGCGGTGGTCCTCCATCAGCTTCAGCAGGGTGGCGATCGCCTCCTGGCCGAAGTCGTTGGACCCGGCGTACTGGGTGAGGGAGTACGCCTCGTCGATGAACAGCACCCCGCCCCGGGCCTGCTGGAACAGCCGCGTGGTCTTCGGGCCGGTGTGGCCGACGTACTCGCCGACCAGGGCGGAGCGGTCGGCCTCGACCAGATGGCCGCGCTCCAGGAGGCCTACGGCGGCCAGGATGCGGCCGTAGAGCCGGGCGACGGTGGTCTTGCCGGTGCCCGGGTTCCCGGTGAAGACGAGGTGGCGGCTGAGCGGGGGCGGGGCCAGGCCCATCTCCTCGCGGCGGCGCACCATCCGCATCAGCTTCACCAGGGACGAGACGTCCTGCTTCACGCGGTCCAGGCCGGCGAGGCCGTCGAGTTCGGCCAGCAGGTCCTCGATGGTGTCCTCGGGGGGTGCCTCGGTCTCCCGCGCGGTGGTTCCGGAGCCCGCCGTGCCCGTGCCCGAGGCGGCCGCCAGTGACTGGTCGGCGCCGGTCGGCAGGGACGGGTTCCTCACGTCCCGCGACAGGCAGTCGTCGAACACCGGGCGGGCGCCCTTCTCCAGCGCCACGTCCTCCTCGGTGTCGCGGACCAGGCAGCCGCGCAGCACGGGCGCGCCCCCGGCCGCCACATGCAGTGCCGGGAAGGCCGCGCCGTCGCTGCCCGCCCCGGCGAAGACACAGTCCTCGAAGGTGCCGCGGGCCTTCTCGCCGACGAAGAGGCTGTTCTTGCCGGTCCGGGCCACCGTGACGGATCTGACCCGGGGTTCGGCCTGCGGGCCCACCACGAGACCGGAGCCGGCCGCGTCCCGTACCGTGCAGCCCTCGACGCTGGGGGCGGCGCGTTCGCCGATCACCAGGCCCGCGGTGCCGGTCCCGGTGATGCGGCAGTCCCGCAGTACCGGCGTCGTCCCGGTGCCGCAGGAGATACCGGCCCGCTCGGTGTCCGCGACGTCGCACTCCTCCAGGACCACCGTGCCGGTCGACTCGGTGGTGATGCCGGCCCGGCCGCGCACCACGGAGAGGCCGCGCATCCGTGCCTCGGCCGCGCTGTCGATCTGCACTCCGGACAGTCCGCAGTCCGTGATGCGGCCGCCCTCGACAGTGAGCCCGGCACGGTCGGTGGCCCGGATCCCGTGCTCCGCCGTCGATCCGATACGGCACGAGGTGAGCGTCACCCGGGAGTCCTCGCAGGCGTGGACCGCACTGAACGAGCACTCCGTCATGTCGCTCGTGGCCATCCGCACCTCGGAACGGTCCCCCGCCAGCAGACCGTTCGCCCGGCTGCCGGTCACCGACGTGCCCTCGACGGTCAGCCGGGCGGTGCCCCGGGCCACCAGACCCGAGCCGTGGGCCCGGTCGACCTGGCAGTCCACCAGCTCGGTGCGGCTGTCGCCGTCCGCGCTCACCCCGGGCCCCGAGCCGTCCCGCAGGCGGCAGTTCAGCAGCAGCACGTCCCCGGTACCGGAGACGGCGACCCCGTCCGTGCCGGTACGCAGCACCTCGCAGCGGACGAGCAGGACCCCGCCGTCCGTGCTCTCCCGGCTCTCCCGGTCCTCGGGGCGGGGCGAGCTGCCCAGCACCCGTACGCCCTCGGCGGCCGTCTCCTCCACCCGGCAGTCCAGCGCGGCGACGGCCGCCTCGTCCTCCACCAGCAGCCCGCTGCGGCCGGGACCGGAGATCCGGCAGTCGCGCAGGACGGCACGGGCGCCGCCCCGTACGCGGACACCGGACCCGGTGACGCGCCGTACCGTCAGCTCGGTGGCCTCGACGGCCGCCCGGGAGCCGATGACGACACCGGTTCCCTCGACGTCCTCGACCAGGACCCTCGTCAGCCGGGCCGAGCCGGTGGTGTTGATGTGCACGGCGGCCAGTTCCGTGCCCCGGACCCGGCAGTCCGTCAGGGTGAGCGACGCGTCGCCGCCCGCCTCGACCCGGCCGCCGGATATCGCGCAGGCGTCCAGTTCCAGGCCGCCTGCGCCGACCAGCACGGCGGGCTGCCCGGGGTCCTGCCCGGTCAGGGCGATGCCCTCGATCCGTACGCCGGACGCGGTGACCTCCAGTACGGGCCGCCCGGGGGACGCGGCCAGCACCCGTACGGCGTGCTCCGGCCCGTCCTCCGGCAGCAGGCTCACCGCGCGGTCGAGGAGCAGTTGTTCGGCGTACTCGCCCGGGGCGATCCGGATCTCGTCGCCGTCGCGGGCCGCGCGCACGGCGGAGGCGATGCTGCGGTGCGTGCCGCGGCCCTTGGGGGCGACCCGGTGCACGGTGGCGGTGGGGGTCACGTGAGTTCCAATCCCTCGATGGGCGAGACGGCCGGTTGCTGGGTCCCCTGCGGCGTCGTCGTGGGTGTGGTGGGTGTGGTCGTCGACGGCGGGAACGGATGGGTCGAGTCGATGTGGGCGCCCCTGGTGTTGATCCAGTAGTTGAGGATGCCCGTGACCAGCGACTCGGCGCTCTGCCAGATCAGCTCGCCGGGGCCGCCACGATGGAAGATCCGCGAGCCCGCGGTGGTGTGGATGGTGTACCTGCCCAATCCGCTGGTGACGCCGGTGAAGAGCGAGCCCGCCGCGCCCCAGGCGCCCGCTTCGAGGGCTTCGAGGCCGGTGTGCTTCTGGCCGCCCACTCCCCAGATGGCCGCGTTGGCGGCGTTGTTGACGAAACCGGTGAGCGCGCTGACCGTCAGGCCGTCGAAGAAGGCGTAGGTACCGGACCGCCAGCGGGCGGGGTTCTCGTACGACGACCACTCGGTGGCCCAGTCGTCGACGGAGGCCAGGGAGTGGCGGTTCCAGTCCTGGCCCTGGTCGAGGTTGGTCAGGCCGTACTTGATCTTGCCTAGTGCGGTCACGTCCTGGGCCACGTTGAAGCCGGCCCGGATGCCGCCGCCGACGGCACCGTTGAGCAGCGCCCGCTCGAAGGCCACCATCGGGTCGAAGCGGGTGTTGGCGAACTCGGAGACGATGGCCGACACCGCGAAGCTGGTGCCGAACTCGATCAGGAAGCCCGTGGCGAACTCGGTGGCCGCCTTGCGCAGTTCATGGCGCCACAGCGGCATGGCGGCCGAGGAGCCGTCCCGGACGCCGGTCCAGATCTCGTGGAACGGGTCGCGGAACTCGCGGTTCAGGCCGCGGAACTCGTTGGTGTAGCCGCGGAAGTCGACCTCGCGGCCGATGAGCCGCCAGGCGCGGTGGCCGTCCAGGCCCACCTGTCCGCCGACCGACGGCAGGCTGCTGATCTCCGGCAGCTTGGCGACGTCGAACGCCGACCAGCGGCCGAAGGCGTCGGTGGCCCAGACCCGTCCGGTGATGGTGCGCTGGGCCACCAGCCGGTCGCCCTGGTACTCCCGCCACTGCCCCCACAGCGACTCCGACTCCCGGTACCGGCCCGGGACGCCCTCCACCGCGTCACGGCGGTGGAGCACCTTGCCCATGTCGAACTCCCGCCAGACCTCCCGGTCGACGGTGACCGTCGTGGTCGGCTCGAAGTGGCGCGCGGAGCGGGAGATCAGGTCCGCCAGGGTGGTCGGGCCGGTTTCCGGCGGCGGGGTGAGGGCCGACGGGGTGAGGGGCGCAGGGGCTGTCTCCCGCACCGTGTACGCGTACTCGCGGACCCGGCCGCCGGTGCGCTGCCTCACCACGTCGTCGCCGATGCGGTCGGTCCAGTGGCCCTTCGCGAAGTCCTGGTACTCGCGGACGCCCCGGGAGTGGACCGTGCCGTCGGCGTCGGTCTTCTGCCAGGTCCAGGTGTGGTCAGGCTGCCGGGTGGTGTCGATCCAGACGGTGCCGTCGTCGGTGGCGTTGCGTTCCCGGAGGGCCTGGCCCGGCCGGCCGTTCTCCAGCCGCTCGAAGTCGGTGAACGAGTCGTCCCAGGTGCGGGAGTACAACGAGCCGCGGTTCTGCGTGCGGATGCCCTCGGTGACCGTCCCGTCCGGGCCGGTGGCCTTCCACTCCCAGGTGCGGTGGCGGGGGTTGCCGTGCGACTCGATGTGGAGGTCGCCCCACTGGTCGCGCCGTCCCGTGATCTGCAGCTGGGTGTTCTTGTCCACCCACGCCCCGGAGACGTCGTCGCGTCCGATGCCGCGCGCCGGGTTCTCGCCGAGGTACTCGCGCACGCCGGTGCCCTGCGAGCGCATCGACAGCAGTTCGTCGCCGGCGGCGTTGGTGAACACGTCCTCGAAGCTGCCGTCGCCGGCGACGTGGCGGGTGCCGGAGACCCCGCTCTTCGTGTCCAGCCAGGGCAGCTCGTACGAGTCGGCGGAACCGTTCCACTTCGGGGCCGGGGCCCACTGCGTGGGATCGTCGAGACCGCGGCCGACCTCGACGACGTCGCCGTTCTCCAGCTTGCGGGTCTCCCGGACGATCCGGCCGAACTGGTCGATGTCGCGCCAGCTGTGACCGGCGTGCGAGACGAGTCGGACACCCTTCAGCCGGGTGCCGTCGGCGGCGGTCTCGGTCCACTTGGACACCGTGAACATGGAGTCTCCGGTGACGAGGTTCCCGAAGAACCCGTCGAACCGGCCGGCGCCCGTACGCGTCTGCCAGAGGCCCGCGGGCATGCGCTGGTCGGAGATGCGTACGACGTGCAGGGTGCCGCCGTCCGCGAGGTGCTCGATGACGTCGATCTGCTTGTTGGCAGGGCCGACGGCGGAGTGCAGCTCGGGGTTCACCCGCAGGCCCGCGGGGCTCTCACCTGCCAGTACGGGGTGCTCCAGGTACTGGCGGGAGCCGTGGTAGCCGTCCAGCGGCCATATGTTGCCGCGCTGCTGGGCAACGGTCACCTGCCCGGTGGCCGGGTCGAGGTAGGTGTCCTTGAAACCGATGTGGTTCCAGGACCACTCGCGGGTGCCGGACAGCGTCTCGGTGCCGCCGGAGTCGAAGCGCGTCCACTTCCAGTCGCCGGCCGCGGTCTTCTCCGCGCGGATCAGACCGCCGTCGACGGCCTTGGTGTACGTCCGTACGTCGAGGACGTCCACCGGGGCCCAGCGGTACGAGAGCGTGTCGTGGATGGTCCTCCGGTCGCTGTCCCAGATCCGCTCGCCGGCCCGCACCTTGGTCCCCGCCGGGTCGAACTCGGCCCAGCGGGCCCGGCCGACCCGGTCCAGGTCGATGTGGAGGACGTTGCCGTTGCCGAGCACCTCGCGCTCGAAGAGGATCACGTTGCCGTCGCCGGTCAGTTTGAAGCGGCCGGTTCCCGACAGCTCCATCTTGGCCGTGGCGAAGCGGCCGGTGAGCGGGGTGCCCGAGGAGTCGACCCGTACGGCGGTGCTGGTGGCGTGGTCGATCTTCCAGTACTCGCCGTTGGCCTTGCCGCCCTTGATCCGTACGGCGATCGTCTCCTCCAGCAGCGCGCCGGTACGGCTGAAGACGGCCCGCTCCATCGGTTGGGCCGCCTTTCCGGTGGGGACCAGCGCGATCCGGCCGTCGTCCAGCAACTCGACGCGCGTCCCGGGAAGTTGATGCCCCGCCGAGTCCAGCACCTGCGGTACGCCGCCGGGGGCGTCGGCGTCGAAGCGGAGGACGCCCCGGTCGCCGGGCAGCTTCACGTCCGTCAGGGTGTGCACGCCTTCGGGGCCGTGGTGCCAACTGGTCGTGCCCGCCGCGTCGGTGAGGGTGAGACCGCCGCGCGGTTCGGTGCCGGGGGTGAGGGTGAAGCCGTCGGCGGTGCGGGTGCCCACGAAGTCGAGCGAGTCGGGGGTCCACGGCCCGCCGTCCGCCGAGCGTCCGGTGATCCCGAGCTTCAGCCCGTCCAAGTCGCCCGGGCCGCCCCGCAGGAACACCTCCTGGTAGACCAGTGAGCGGTTCGCGTCGAAGCCCAGCGTCACGTCCGAGGGGTTGTGGTGCACGGTGTAGCGGCTGCCGCCGGGCCCGCCGTGCGGTGTCGGCGTGACGATGAAGTCGCCGAGGTCGCGGCCTGCCGGGGGCATGGCCCGAAGGTCGTCGAGGCGGGTCGCGAGCGGCAGGTCCAGATAGTCGCCGAGGGCGGTGCCTGCCTGACGTCGCAGTGCCAGTCGGGCCTGTGCGGTCAACTCCCGCAGTTGGTCGCCCAGCAGCCCCGGACGCAGACCGAGCCTGTCGAGCGAGGCGGTCGCGTCGTCGGCGAGCTGCTGCACCCCGGGCAGGTCCAGCGCCTGGAGGCCGTGCGTGTCGGGCGCGGAGTGCAGGAAGTCCATGGCTCCGGCGATGCCGGACATGTCCGCCGAGGCGCCCTCGGGTACCGTCCGCAGGCCAGAGGCCTCTTCGAGCGTACGGTCGAACACGTTGGCGAGGTCGATGGTGTCCAGGGTGTCGTCCAGGACGTCGTTCTCCGGGATGGAGCCGAGCGGGAAGCGTTCGCCCAGGTCGCCGCCGAAGTCGCCGAGTTCGCCGAATTCGTCGAGCCGGACGGGCGGTGTGTCGGGCCCCGCGCCCTCGGTGAAGCGGAGGAACCCGGAGCCGTCCGGGTCGGGCAGGTCGCGGAGGGCGAGGCGGCCGGTGTGGTCGAAGTGGAAGCGTGAGCCGGTGATGGCGTCGGTGAGGGTGGAGCCGCTGGGCAGGCGGGTGGCGAGCGTGCCGGTCGTCGGGGTGAACCGGACGGAGCCGGCGGCACCGGTGGGGACCAGCAGATCGACCGCGATCCGCCCTGTGCCCTCCGCTCCGGGAACGACCGTCACATTGAGCCGTATGCCCTCCGGCAGTCCGTCGAAGGTGAGAAGGGTTTCCCGCCCGAGGAAACGGCCGTCCGGCCCGAGCGTGAACCGGGTGGTACCGGTCGGGTCGATGACGGCGAACCTGCCGCTGTCGTCGAGCAGTTCGACCCTGAAGTCCGATGCGCGCACCGGTCCGGTCCCGCCGGGCGTGCGGTCGACAAGTTCGAGCCGGTACGAGCCCTGCGGTGCCTCGTCGGTCGCCGGGAGGCGGGTCACCCGCAGGTCGAGGTCCGCCAGTTCGTCCACACCGGACAGCGGCACGTGCAGCGGCTCGTCCGCGCCCAGAGGCCCGTTGTCCGTCCGCCTGATGTTGTCGAGGCGCGCCAGAAGGGCCTCCAGTTCGGTGTCCGACAGGTCGCTGAGCTCGGAGAGCGCGTCGGTGCGCGGCGAGTCGGGACCCCAGACGCGGTTCAGCTCTTCGGGGGTCAGCGTCCGTACGTCCTGGACCACGCTGTCCCAGAGTTCGTCGAAGAGCTCACGTTCCCCCGGGGCGAATTCGTCCAGTGCCGGGAGCGCGTCGGTGCGCGGCGCGTCCGGACCAGTCAGGCGGTCGAGGTCGTCGAGGGGGCCACGCAGGCCGCCCGCCTCGTCGAGCGTACGGTCGAAGATCCGCGCCACGTCGCCCAGGTCACCGGCGAAGTCGCCGAGATCGCCGAGTTCGTCGAGCCGGACGGGTGGGGTGCCGGGCGCGGCGTCCTCGGTGAAGCGGAGGAAGCCGGAGCCGTCCCGGGCGGGGATGTCCCGTATCGCGAGGCTGCGGTTCGCGTCGTAGTGGAAGCGTGCGCCGGTGACGGTGTCGGTGACCGTGAAGCCGTTCGGCAGCCGCCCGGCGAGGGAGCTGTCCATCGGGCCCAGCCGGAAGGAACCGGTGAGGTTCGACGGCCCGGTCAGTTCGAGGACCCTGGTCATGGTGCCGCCCGGTCCGGGGGTGATCGTCACCTTGACACCCAGGCCGGCCGGGCCGTCGATGCCCGGCAGCGTGAGCGGCAGCTCCTGTTGGCGCAGGATGCCGCCGGGTTCGAACCGCCACACCGCCGTGAGCCCGTCCGTGTCCGGCACGGGCACCCGCACGGTCAGCTCGCTCAGCGCACCGGTCGTGTCCCTGACCGGCGTGAGCGTCGCACCCTGGACGGGCACACCGTCCGGGCCGACCACCCTCGGCATCGGGTTCACCGCGTCGTCGGTGAAGCGCAGCGCCAGGTCGGTGCCGGTCAGCGGCAGGTCCCGGTACTCCAGCTGCCCGAGCGCGTCGAACTGCCAGCGCACGCCGCCCTGCGGACCCGTGATGCTCAGCCCACCGCCCTCGCGGAGGGTCACCGTCACGTTCTCCAGCCGCACCGGACCACCGGGGGCGCCGAAGTCCATCACGTCGATCCGGAACGACGCCGGCGCGAGATCGGTCGCCGGGAACTCCGTGACCCGCAGCCGCAGATCCGTCAGCTCGTCCGCCCCGGAGAGGGCGATGCCGTCGAACCGCGACGGATTCACCGGCGTCGGGGTGCCGTCGGTCGGCGTCGACGCGAACCGGGCGTCGAAACCGGCGGGCTGCGGCGTGAGATCCGTACGCGGCAGGTCGGGGAGCGCGAGCCGGTTCAGCGAGCCCACATCACCGATCTCACCCAGGCGGCCGAGGTCACCGACGTCACCGAGTCGGCCGAGGTCACCGACATCGCCCAGGCGGCCGAGGTCACCGACATCACCGAGGTCGCCCGACTCGCCGAGGCGCCCCAGGTCACCGAGGTTGCTCGAATCGCCGAGTCGGCCGACGTCGCCGACGTCGCCGAGGTCGTCGAGGGTCGAGGACAGGTCCACCGTCGAGTTCGGCGTCGTCGACCCGGACACGTCCAGGCGTATCGGCGACGCCCCCTCCGCCGGAAGGTCCACGAACCGTCCGCCCCGGTCGAGGACGAACCGCCCCCCGGTCGCCGTGTCGGTCACCGCGAACCCGCCGGGCAGCCGCTGGGCCAGATCCCCGTCCAGTCGTACGACACTGAAGGCGCCGTCGCCCAGCCCCGGCACGGTCAGCCGGTACGTCGCCGACTGGGCGCCGCCCGGCAGTTGGGTGAACGTCGTGGTCAGCCGGGCCCCGGTCAGCGGGCCGCCGACGGGGCCGGACAGGGTCAGCTGCTCGGAGAGCCGCGTACCGTCGAGGTCGAAGCGGCCGATCCAGGCGCCGTCGAGCGACTGCACCCGTACCCCGGTGACCACGCCCAGCGCGCCCCTGACCGGCTCGATCGTCGCACCGCCGGGCAGCGGCACTCCGTCCTGCCCGACGATCCGGGGCAGGGACCCCGGCCCCGCGTCGGCGTCGAAGCGGACGAAGCTGTCGCCGATCGGGAGCCGGATGTCGGTGAACTGCCGGACCTCGCCGGCGTCGAACACCAGCCGGATGTCCCCGGCCTGGTCGGTGAACATGAACCCGCCCTCGTCCAGCGGGGTGCGCTGCCACTCCGTCCGGAGGCCGGTCACCCCCGCGAACTCCTGCGGGTCCACCAGCACGGTCTCCGTGCGGGGCGCGGGCGCGTCGAAGCGGTCGAAGTGGAACTCGTCGGAGAGATACCCGAGATCGTCCAGCTGGCTGCCGACCTCGTCCAGGGAGTTGGCCCCGTTCAGGGAGCCGATGTCGTCGAAGGCCCTGGTCTCGCCCAGATCGAGCTGGTCCAGCAGCCGCAGTTGGTCGTCGAGGGACAGCCCCTGGAAGTCCAGCGCGCTGACCCCCGAGGTGCCTTCCCCGGCACCCTTCAGACCCACCGCCAGCTCGGGGAGGGGGTTGTTGCCCCCGAAGTTGGGGTTGGGGATCCATTCGAGGAGGTTCTGCTGGGCGTCCATCCGGTACGCGCCACGGATGAACTCCGAGGCGATACCGCCGGGGAAGGCGATCTCGTTCTCCGACGCCCAGCCCGATGCCCGCCAGGCGTCCGGGCCCATGGAGCGTTCGAAGCTCTTGCCGACGTCGATCCCGCCGGAGGCCTCGATCTCGAACTTGAAGATGCCGTCCCAGACGAGGTTGCTGTCGGTGGTGGTGCTCAGGAACGCCGACGGCTGACCGGTCCTGACCATGACGTCCAGGCTGGTCTCCAGGGGATCGCGGACGGTGAACCCCTCGCTGAAGATCTGGTCGAGGGGGCGCTTGCCGCCGATGCGCCACAGCGTCTCGTCGGTCGTGCGCCACACCGGCGCCGGTGTGATGGCCTGGATGTCGACGGAACGGTCGGCGGCGAAGGCGAGCCGGTCCGGTTGGCGCGGCGCGGGCAGCACCACCTCGTCCAGGCCAGACCCCGGCAGGCGGGGAAGCGGGACCGATCCGGGATCGCCGAGGACCGTCGGACGGCCGTCGGCGCCGAATCGGGTGACGGCCCCCTCGGGGGTGGTGACGGTGAAGACGCCGTCGGCCATCTGCACCTTGACGTCGGGGACGATCCCGGCGTCCGACCTGAGCACCCAGGTGACGGTCGGCCCGGGCTCCATGGTGATCCACTGACCGGTGGGCCGCCCGAGGTCGTCGAGCAGCCGCAGTTCACCGGTGGGCATGGTGCCCGCCGGTCCGTCCACGCGGGTCATCATCACCGTGATGTCCCGGTTGACGGTGTCCAGGTTCATCCCCAGCCGGTCGAACGCGATCCGGGCCTGGTTGAAGTCGATCTTCGCGGCGCTCAGATCCAGCTCGGCCCGGGCGCGGCCCAGCGGCGGTACGTCGGTCAGTCCGTCGATCTCGGAGAGCTTGCGCCCGGCGGTGTCCAGCTGCACCTGGGTGGCCTGGGTGCGCACCCAGGCCTGGAAGCGTTCGGTGGCGAGCTTGCCGGAGGTTCCGCCGGTGACGATGTCCCGCAGGGTCAGCGGGGTGAAGGCGGGGCTCTTGGCGAGCGGGGCGGCGGTGAGGTCCGTCCTGGCCGGTCCCAGGCCGAGCAGATCACGTGCGGCGCGGGAGCCGTCGGTGGTGTCGGGGATCAGCCTGGTGAGGTCGTCGAGCCTGATCCCGAGCTCGTCCAGGCGGTCGGCGCCGGTCGTCGTGTTCCAGGTCGGGACGCGGGGGTCGGACGGTCCGAGGACGTCGACCTTCACCCCGTCCTTCAACTGCACCCGGACGTCCACCGGATCGGTCTTCCCGACACGCAGGACGACCCCGTCCGGCGCGACGTTCACCAGGTCGATCTCGCCGTCCAGGATCTGCCGCA
The DNA here is from genome assembly GCF_053593675.1 of Streptomyces sp. NPDC002156. NCBI lineage: Bacteria > Bacillati > Actinomycetota > Actinomycetes > Kitasatosporales > Streptomycetaceae > Streptomyces > Streptomyces sp. NPDC002156. The sequence goes on from NZ_JBSFDA010000133.1 coordinate 16,719, forward strand.
CCTGGAACTCGGTCAGCCCGCCGATCCTGCCGTCGAGGCTCAGTTCCGCCAGGTCCGTCAGATCGTCGAGGGGCTTGAGCAGCCCGGTCCCGGTGCGCTCCAGGCCCGTCAGTTCGTCGAGGTCCCGCAGCTCGTCGACCGTGCTGCGCGGCGGCAGCAGGGTGGTGGGGGAGCCGGGGGTGAGGGGGACGCCGAACTCGTCCACCTGGTCGAACGTGGTGAGCGTGGTGCGCAGCCGAGGGGGCATCAGGTCGTCGCCCACCCGGCCGGTCACGGGGTTCAGCATGCCGAGCCGCTGTCCGCCGGGGAACGTGCCGACCGGCAGCCCCACCGTGTCCAGGGTGTCCAGGGTGCTCAGCCGGCCGCCCATGTCGTCGAGGCGGCCCGGCATCCGGGGGGTGCCCGAGCCGGTCAGGGAGCTGAATCCGGGGGTACGGGGCGTCGTCACCGGCGTCACCGAGATCTCGGCCAGTTCGTCGAGGGTGTCGTTGAACTCCGGGGTCCCGGGGACGGCGAGCCGGTCGGTGTTCGTGGCGTCGAACGGGCGCAGGTTTCCGCCCCGGTCGAGGTTCCGCCCGGTCAGCTCCGTGAGGTCCCCGGCCAGGGAGCCCGTCCTGCCGAGTGTGCCGAGGGGCCGTGAGGTGAAGTGCATGCCGCGGTCGATGAACCCCATGCGGAAGGCGCCCCGGTAGCCGAACCGGGCGATCTCCGAGTACCTCATGGGCAGCAGCGCCGTCATCGTGAGCCGGCCCAGGCTCATGACCGTGAAGACGCCGAGCCGCCCGGCCGTGTTGCCACCGACGAACGCGGTCGACTCGACGAAGTCGCGGGTCAGCGAGGACCAGCCCTGGCGGAAGGTGCTCCGGGCGAATCCGCCCATGAAGCGCAGGGCCGACCCCAGCATCGCGGGCGTCCTGGACAGGACCCGGGGCAGCGCCATGAACCCGCCCGCGGCCCGGCTGCCGAGCCCTCCGCCGAACCGCACGAGGCCCTGTCCGGCCAGCGACAGGAGTCTGCCGGGGGAGGAGAACAGCATTCTGCCGCCCCGGAACAGCAGCCGCCCGCTCGCGGAGAGGGCGCCGCTCAGGGCCTTCGTGCCCGCCGAGGCCATCCGGGCCAGCCCGCCGAGGGTGGTGAGTCCCTTCGTCGAGGGGAACAGGATGCCGAGGAAGGCGAGGCCCAGGCTGAGGGCGTTGCCGTTGCCCGTGGCGTAGTCGACGAGGGCCTTGGCGAAGAGCACCGCGCCGAGCCCGAAGGCCACCAGGCCCAGTGGGCCGCCGATGACGGCCGCGACGAGGGTGATGACCAGCGCGACGATCTCCAGGACCTTGAAGAACGTCGACACGAACCGCTTCCAGAAGCTCTTCTTCGGCTTCTTCACGGGCCGTGACACCAGCCGGGCGGCCTCGCGCAGCGCCTCCTCCAGGATCTTCGCCTCGGCCTGGATGGCGTCGGTCTCGGCGTCCACCTCGCCCCGGGCGCGGGTCAGCTCCGGGTCGTTCTCGGCGAGCGGCTGACCGCCGACGCGTTCCAGCGCGGCGACGGTGTCCGCGGCGTTCTCGGCCCGGTCCTGCGAGTCCCCGAGGGCGCGCGCATAGCGGGCCGTCGCGTTGGCCGCCATGTCGAACGAGCGGTTGACGTTCGCCATGAAAGTCTTGAGCTCGTCCTTGACGTAGGTGCGCAGGGCGTCCGCGGTCCGCCCCTCGAAGCCCCCGTCCTCGGCCTTGGTCAGCAGGGTGTCGAGGCCGCTGCTGACCCGGCCGGCCAGATCGCTGAGGCCGCGCAGCTCCTTCGTGATGTTGTCGACGACGCCCGGATTCCCGGTCACCGGGTTGCCGGTGAATCCGACTCTGCTCCACTCGTCGGAGGTGGCCAAGGAGTCCTCCACGCGGTCCGGGACTTGGGGTACCGGATGCAGACGTACTGGGGTGGGCCGAGAGTTCAAGAAAGTGGCGCACGCCACAGTTTTCGCCGGTCAGTGGGGTGCGGACGAAATCTCTTTGAACCATCCGGACCCGACTTCTCGTCTACAGGGCGGCTCGGCACCGACACGGGACACGACCGCTTCGAGGAAGGACGGCAGACATGGTGCGCATCTCCTACGACTACGACCTGATGACCTTCCTCGCGCGCCATCTGTGGCACCTCCGCGACGAACTCGACGTCACCTCGCACACGGACAAGACGTTCGCCGCGGGGGACATCGGCCCCCGCCGGGAGACGGCCGAGGCGATGGAGGACTTCTACGGCGCCTGGAAGAAGTCGTTCGGTGAGGGCTGGCAGGCCATGACCGACCTCGGGAACCTCCTAGACAGGGCGGGCAAGGCCTTCTACGACCAGGACGCCTCCCAAGCCGCAGGCGCGGCCCAGCAGGTCACCTCCCAGGTCCGCGACGAGGCCACCCGGCAGAACGAGATACGCAAGCAGGCGCTGGACGGCAAGCTCCGCGCGGACGAGGCCGGAAGGCTGGAGGCCCGCTACAAGACCCAGCAGGCGCGCCTGAAGAAGGAACAGGACGCCCTGGTCGAGAAGCGGCGGAAGCTCGACGAACAGACCGCGGCCCAGCAGAAGCGGCAGGAAGAGCTCAACAAGGAGCAGGAGGACCTCGCCGAGAGGCGGGAGCCCCTGCTGAAGGAGCAGGACGAACTCCAGGCGAGACAGCAGCAGCTCTGGCAGGAGGAGAAGGAACTCCTCAGGCAGCGCGACGAGAAGCTCCAGGCCGAGCGGGACGAGCTGCAGAAGGAGTACGAGGCTCTCCGCAAGGATCAGGAGCCCCTGCTGAAGCAGCAGGAGGAACTCATGCGCAGGCAGCAGCAGCTCTGGGCGGACGAGAAGGCCCTCCGCGCGGAGCAGGACGCGGCCATGGAGAAGAAGGTCACCGCCCTCGAGCAGGAGCAGAAGGCCTACGACGCCAAGCAGGACGCCCTCCAGGAACGGCAGGACGCCCTCTGGCGGGAACGCGAGACCCTGCTGAGCAAGGGCGATGCCACCCAGGCCGACCTCGACGCCTGGCAGAGCAGGCAGGACGCCCTGGACAAGGACCGGGACGCCCTGTGGGAGTCCGAGGGCAAGGGGCTCGCGGAACGGTGGGACGCCCTGGAGGCGGAACAGCGCGAGCAGGAGAAGGCGTTCGACCCGCTCAATGAGCGGCAGAAGGAACTCGACGACGAGCGTGACGCGCTGAGCCGCGCTCAGGAGCCCCTCTCCGAGCGGCAGGACGGACTCCAGGCCAGGCAGAAGGACCTCTGGGCCCTGGAGAAGTCCACCCAGAAGGAGGTCGAGGACGCCATGGAGGGGAAGCAGGACGGCCTCGACGCCGATCGCGCCGACCTCCAGACGCGGCTGGACCCCCTGGACCAGGAGTCGCAGGACCTGCAGGACCGCCAGAAGGAGTTGTGGGACGACCAGGCGGACACCGACAAGGCGCAGACCGCGCTGACCGAGGAGGAGAAGCCCGTCCAGCAACGGCAGCAGGACCTCCAGGACGGCTTCGGCGAGGAGTACGACAAGCTGCGCGACTGGGATCCGGATCGCGACGCCGACGTCGGCCGGCTCAGGGGGATGCGCGGTCAGCTGGACGATCTGCCCGACGAGGCCTTCGTGCCCAAGGGCTACACCATGGAGGACGCCAACAGCACCACCACGGTGTCGTACCAGCTCGACGAGAACGGTGAGATCAAGGTCGACGAGAACGGCGACGCCGTCGAGACGACGACCACCGTCACCAACAAGAACACGGGGCTGAGCTACTCCGAGACGTACCACCCCCTGACTCGGGACGGCGACTCCGTGACGACGATCCGCAGCTCCGACGGTTCCGTCACCAAGATCTACATGGACTCCTCCCCAGAGGGCGAACCCGACGGGACGATGAAGCGCTACGTCACCGACGAGACCGGCCAGGACACCCTCCAGATCTGGACCAAGCGGCCGGACGGCGACTGGGAACTGACCATGGACAAGGAGACCTACCTCAACTCCGAGGCCGGCCAACAGGACGTCCAACAGCGGCTGGACAGGCCCCCCGCGTATCTCACGGTGGAGAACCCGCTGGTCGACGCGGGCGGCCGGCCTTCCGGCTCCACCGCTCCGGGGACGACGACCACGGTGCAGGAGGGCGTGACCCGGACCGACTACACGGGCGCCGACGGCTCCGTCACCAAGGTCGTCACCAACGAGAACACGGGCACCCGCTTCGTGGCCGACGCGAGCAACGAGATCCAGGAGATCTGGCAGCGCGCCGAGAACGGGACCTGGTACCTGAGGGAGTCCATCACCCAGCACGAACGCAGCAGCGCCGAACCGCCCCTCGGAACCCTCGGCGAGAACTGGCGCTGACCCCCCGTGGGGCCACGCCCCACCCCCGAAACTCCCTGCGCGCGCCTTCCCGGCGCCGCCGGGCCCCTCGCGCACCGAACGACCGGTGTGCGCCCGCGCAACAGAGAACGAGGTGCCCCATGCCCAAGAACGTCATCGACGACGAGGAAATCGAAAGCACCGCCAAGAAGCTCGACTCCGCCGTCAGCGACACCCTGGTCCCCCAGCTGTCCTCGCTGCAGGCCGAGGTCGAGAACCTCCTCCAGGGAGGCCTGTTGCTGACGGCGACCAGCCCGAAGATGCAGACCTCCTACGCGAACTTCAACAAGTCGTTGACCGAGGCGGTGAACAACATCACCCAGTTCTCCAAGCAGTTCCGCGACGTCTGCAACGCCGTCAACAACCTGGACTCGCAGATCGCCGGCGGCATCCCCACCTGAGCCCGGCCACCGAGCAGGGGTGCCGACCCGGATTCCCCCTCCGGGGACCGGCGCCCCTGCCCGGCCAACATTCCTGTCGGTAACCTCACGTTCTCCTCAACGCCCCTTGAAACTTACAGAACCACTCATAGACTCCACCACGGAATCTCACATTCCGCTCGGAACCGTGAGGTCACCCCAGGTACCCGTGCTCAGCCCTGCCCAGCCAACGCCGCCGCCGCGGCGCCCGACCGGACCGGCTCAGAAGACATACGCCGTCCCTGGGGGAATCTATGAGAACGTCCACGCCGACTCCCGTCCCGACGGAAAGTGCCCCCGCCGCCGACGGAACCATGCGCATGCTCTACGAAGAACACCACGGTCCGCTGCTCCGCTATGTGTCCGGCCTGATACGCGGCGACCGACAACGGGCCGAGGACTTCGTCCAGGAAACCCTGGTACGCGCCTGGCTGAGCTACGCGAACCAGCCGCCGGGCTGGTCGCCGTCCCGGACCTGGCTGATGAGGGTGGCCCACAACCTGGTGATCGACTGGTCCCGGCGCGAGCGGCCGCACACCGAGATCACGCATGAACACGCCCTGGAGCAGCATGCCGAGACCGTGGACCCGATGAGCCAGGCCGTCCAGCGCCGCTTCATGGTCCACGCCCTCTCACGGCTCTCGCACCCCCACCGCGAAGTGCTCTTCTACGTCTACGTCCTCGGCTGCACCGGTTCCGACGCCGCCGACGCCCTGGGCATTCCGCCGGGAACGGTGAAGTCCCGGACCCATCACGCGATACGGGAGCTGCGCCGCCGGCACCCGGAGCACACGCTGGCGGCGGCATGACCACGGCCGCCGCGACGCACGGCTCCGTCATCGCGCTGGGGAAGCCCGGCGACTCGCTGCTCACGGTCGTCATCGTGGCCGTGGTCGTCCTGCTGCTGCTCTTCCTGCTGCTCCGGCATGTGATCCGCAAGCAGGGCGGATGGCGGCGCTTCCGGCGCGGGGTCGGCCGTGAACTCGCCCTGACCCGGCGGGCGTTCGGTGAACCCCTGCGCGCCTACCGGCGCCACCGTCGCGGCGTGCGCGCCCTGGCCCGTCAACTGTCCGACCCGCGAGGCGGTCTGCTCGTACGACGACTGCTGGACGCGGCAGCCGCGGCCCTGACAGACGCGCCCGGCGCCGTTCCCCACGCCGTACGGACGGAACCCGGACTCGCCGCCGTGCAGATCGCCGCCCGCCCGCTGCCCGAGCCGCCCGCCCCTTGGGAGACCTCCGACGAGCCCGGCCCACAGCGCTGGGAGCTTGCCCTGACGGAGGAGGACGCGCTGCCGCAGGGCCGGCCCCGCGCGGGTGCGCACCTCCGTCCGCTGCCGGTCGCCGTCGGTATGGCGGACGACGCCTGTGTCCACCTCGATCTGGCCGCCGGACCACGGCTGATCACCGTGGAGGGCGACATCGCCGCCCGGACCCGGCTGCTCCAGGCGTTGGCCGCACAACTGGACCGGCCCGGCAGCGGAGCCTCGGTCACCGTCACGGACGGAGTCCATCCGCAGCACCGGGGGGAGCGGCTCGACACCGTACTGCGAGAGCTGGAAGAGACGGCCGAGGAGCACGGGGAAACCGAGGGAGCCGGTGAGTTCGACGAGTCCGGCCGCGCCGCCACGACGGTTCTCGTCTGCGCCGCCCCCAGCCCGGAGCAGGCGCGGCGGCTCAGTGCCCTCGCCGCCTCGGGTACCGCCGTCTGTCTGGCCGACGGCCGGGTGGCTGGGCACAGCTGGGCCCTCCGGGTCGACGCACGCGGCCGGGTGGCCGCACCGGAGCTGGGACTGGACGCGGACTCGGCTCCGCTGGGCAGGGCCGTCGCCGCCGCCGTCCGGGCGGACCGCCGCAGGCTGCGCCGGGAGTCGGCCCCGCGCCGGGGCACACCCGCTCCACAGCGGCCCCGTACCCGGGAACTCCGGGAAACCCCGTCACTGGAGGAAACCGAGATCCTTCAGGAGGGGCTCCCGGACCCCGACCGACCGGTCACGGACCCCACCCGGACCACCAGCGGATCCGATCTGCTCGCCGAGCCGACCTCCGCCACCACCCGGGAACACACCACCGCGGCCTCCTCCGGCACACGCGAGGACTAGGCCCCGTCGGCCTGGGACGCACCGCGCAGACCCCCGGACCATCGAACCATCCACCCCCGAACCATCCCGAAGGGGAGACGTGAAACTCCTCATCACCACCGTCGCCGACGGCGACACCAGCCGCCAGGACGTACTGCTCACCGCGTCCGGCAGCACCCCCGTCGAGGACGTCGCCGCGCATCTGGCCAGGCTGCGCACCGGCGACACCGACGAGACCGGGCCCTCGCTTCCCGGACCAGGGCCGGCCCCGTCCTGCTACCTGGGCGACGAGCCCCTCGCCCCGGGCACCCCGCTGGCCGCCACCCGCCTCATGGACGGCAGCGTCGTCGCCCTCGGTGCCCCGCAGCCACTCGCCGCCACCGCCTACGGCCCCGAGCGCGACGCCATGCCGCAGCCGCACCGGGTGGACCACTCACCCGTGGTCGAACTCCAGGTGGTGGGCGGCCCGGACGCCGGACGGGTGTACCCGCTCGGCCTCGGCACCCACGGCATCGGCCCGCTGGCGGACGCGGCCGTCCCGCTCGAAGGCCGGGGCATGCCGGGCGAGGGCATCCGGGTGACCGTACGCCCGGACGGATCGGCCGTCGTGGAGCTTCCCGAGGGCGGCCCGGCACGGCTGTCCGTACCGGAGCCGCCGGAACACCGGGGCAGGCCCGGCGTCGTGCTGCTGCCGCTCGCGGAACAGGACGACGAGGACGCGGCAGACGCGGCGGACGCCGGGCCCGAGGAGGTGGCCGACGGCTGGGTGCTCTGGTCCGTCGGCGCGGAGCTCTCCGTCGGCGAGTACCTGCTGCGGCTGGCCGAACCGACTCCCAGGGACGCCGCGGTGGTGCCGTCAGAGGGCGGCGGCGGACTGGACTACAACCGTCCGCCGCGCATCCTGCCGCATCTGGCGCCCGAGCGGTTCCGGCTGCCCGGACCGCCCGACCCTCCCGGGCGCAGGCCGATTCCGCTGCTGGTGGCCCTTGCCCCGATGCTCTTCGGCGTCAGCATGATGCTGTTCCTGAACTCGTACTTCTACCTGATCTTCATGTTCCTGTCGCCGGTCCTGATGGCGGCGAACTACCTCAGCGGGCGTCGCCAGGCACGCAGGGACTACGAGGAGAAGTCCCGTGTCTACCGACAGCGCCGCGCCTCGCTGGAGGAGGACGTCCGGCAGAAGATCGCCACCGAGCGGCGGCTGCGTACCGACAGCGCGCCCGACCCGGCGGTGGCCGGACTGTGGGCGGTCGGCCCCGGCCGCCGCCTGTGGGAACGGCGCCGCGGCGACCCGGACCACCTGGCCCTGCGTATCGGCACCGCTCCGCAGCCGTCCCTGCTCGGCATCGACGACACCGCCCGCGAGGACAACCACACCGCCGTGCACTGGACGATCCCGGACGCCCCGGTGAGCGTCGACCTGGTCGAGAACGGCGTGGTGGGTCTGGCCGGCGCGAGCGGCCCGGTCCAGGCCCTGGCCCGGTGGATGACGGCCCAGGCCGCGGTGCTGCACACCCCGCGCGACCTGCGGATCGTCGTCCTCACCGACAAGGCCTCGCAGGACTCCTGGCACTGGGCCCGCTGGCTGCCCCACTCCCGGGACGGCCTGCCCGGCACCCGTGGCGGCGCCGTCACCCTGATCGGCAACGACCCGGAGACGGTGGCCAACCGGGTGGCCGAGCTGGTCTCCACCCTGCGCACCCGCCAGCGGGCCGCCGAGTCCACCATGAGCAAGGCGCTGCTGAGCGAACCGGACGTCCTGGTGGTGATGGACGGAGCCCGCCGCCTGCGTGACGTACCCGGTGTGGTCTCCATCCTCAAGGAGGGCCCCGGCGTCCGGATCTTCCCGCTCTGCCTGGACCAGGAGGAACGGCTCCTGCCGGAGGAGTGCACCGCCGTGGTCCGCCACGAGAACCACCGGCTGACCCTGCGCCGCACCGGACAGCCCGATGTCCCCGACATCCGGCCGGACCTGGTCGAGCCGGACTGGTGCGAGCGCGTGGCCCGGGGCATCGCCCCGATCCGCGACGTCACCCCGGACGCCTCCGAGGGCCTGCCCGCCGAAGTGGGACTGCTGGACCTGCTGGGTCTGCCGCAGCCGAGCGCCGAGCAGATCGCCGCCCGCTGGGCACAGCGGCCGGCGTCCACCGGTGTCCTGCTGGGCGCCGGCTACGACGGACCGGTCGCCTTCGACCTGGTGAAGGACGGTCCGCACGGCCTGGTGGCGGGGACCACCGGATCCGGCAAGTCCGAGCTGCTCCAGACCTTCGTGGCCGCGCTCGCCGCGGTCAACCGCCCGGACGAGCTGACCTTCGTCCTGGTCGACTACAAGGGCGGCAGCGCCTTCAAGGACTGCGTGGACCTGCCGCACACCCTCGGCATGGTCACCGACCTGGACAGCCACCTGGTGCAGCGGGCGCTCACCTCGCTGGCGGCCGAACTGACCCGCCGCGAGCACCTCCTCGCCGAGGCCGGCGCCAAGGACCTGCCCGAGTACCAGGGCATGCGCCGCCGGACCCCCGAACTGGTGCCCGTGCCCCGGCTGGTGATCATCATCGACGAGTTCGCGACCCTCTACCGGGAGATCCCGGACTTCATCCCCGGCCTGGTGAGCATCGCCCAGCGCGGCCGTTCCCTGGGCATCCATCTGATCCTGGCCACCCAGCGCCCGGCCGGAGTGGTCAGCTCCGACATCCGGGCCAACACCAATCTGCGGATCGCGTTGCGGGTCACGGACTCCTCGGAGAGCCAGGACGTCATCGACACCAAGGACGCCGTCAGCATCTCCCCGGCCACCCCCGGCCGCGCCCTCGCCCGCCTCGGCCACGGCACCGTCGTACCCTTCCAGACCGCCTACGCCGGAACCCCCCTGCGCGGAGCGAAGCCCTCCCCTGAGCCCCGGGAACAGCAGCCGGTGGAGGAGTCCCGCGTCTGGGGCACCGCACTCCACTGGCAGCGCCTCGGCCGCGCCGTCGGCCTGCCCGGCACGGCCGAGTCGGAGCCGGGCGGGGACCCGGCGCCGGACCTGGGCGCCGACGACATCCCCACCGACCTGAACGCGCTGGTGGAGACGCTGTCCGAGGCGGCGGAGCTCGCCGGGTGCGTCCCGCAGCCCAGCCCCTGGCTGCCGGCCCTCGGCCCCGACGTCCTGATCGACGACCTGCCGCAGCCCGACGCACCCGGCGGCGCCCGGCTGGCCCCGGTGTCCTGGGGTCTGTCGGACCTGCCCGAGGCACAGGCCCAGCTGCCCGTCCGCCTGGACTTCGCCGAGTTCGGACACCTGTACGTCATCGGAATCCCGCGATCCGGCCGCTCCCAGGTGCTGCGCACCATGGCCGGAGCACTGGCCCGAGGTCATTCCAGCGCCGACGTCCACCTCTACGGCATCGACTTCGCCGGTGGCGCACTGACGGCGTTGGGCGTCCTCCCGCACTGCGGCGCCATGGTGCCCCGTGGTGACATCGAGCGGTTGGAGCGGCTGTTCGCCAGGCTCGACGCGGAGCTTGAGCGGCGACAGGAACTCCTCACCGGGCATCACGCGAGCAACCTCACCGAGCTGCGCGAGATCGTCGCCGCCGGTGCCCGTCCCGCGCACATCATGCTGTTCATCGACGGCTGGGACGCGTTGATCGAGGCCGTCGCCGACCACAACGGCGGCCGCCTGGTGGAGCAGCTCAACCGGCTGCTGAGAGAAGGCGCCGCCGCGGGCCTGCATGTCGTCGCCACCTCCGAACGCGCCCTGCTGTCCGGACGGGCCACCGCGCTCAACGACAACAAGCTGCTGCTGCGGCTGAACGACCGGACCGACTACCACGCCGTCGGCAAGCGCTCCCGCGACATCCCCGACATCATCCAGCCCGGCCGCGGCTGGACCTCCGACGGCGGCACCGAGATCCAGGTGGCGCTCCTCGCACCCGGCGCCGCCGGACAGGACCAGGCCGAGGCGCTGCGCCGGATCGGCGCCGAGGCGACCCGGCGCGACGCCGGACTCCCCGCGGACCGCAGGCCCGCCCGCATCGGCACCCTGCCGGTGAAGGTGACCTTCACGGACGCGTACGAGAAGGTGGGCAAGGAGTTCCGCCGGCCGATGTGGGGTCTGCTGGGCCTCGGCGGCGACGACGTCTCGCCCGTGGGCGTGGACTTCGCGGACACCGCACCGACCTTCTCGGTCGTCGGCCCGCCCGGCTCCGGCCGCAGCACCACCCTTGCCTCACTGGCCGTCTCGTTGCTCGCCTCCGGCACCCGGCTGGTGATCCTCGCTCCCCGCGAGTCGCCGCTGCGCACCCTCGGCAACCATCCCGGCGTCCGGCTGATCACCGCGACGGAGCCCACGGTCGAGGAGTTCACCGAGGCCCTGGAGGCCGGGAGCGGCCCCCGGGTGGTCGTCGTGGACGACGCCGACCTGTTCGTCCTGCCGGACATCGACCAGGAACTGCGTGCCCTGGCCCAGTCCGGCAGGGACCGCGGCATCGGCATCGTCGTCGCCGCCACCGGGGAGACCATGACAGGAGCGATGGGCTGGCTCAGCGCCCTGAAGCGGCACCGCAAGGGTGTCCTCATCGGACCGCAGAGCATCCTGGAGGGCGACTTCATCGGGGCCCGCCTGGCCCACGCCCACCTGCGCGGCCGCAGATCCGGCCGGGGCCTCACCGTCGACCCACGCTCGGGGGAACTGATCAACGTGCAGATCCCCGAGACCGTGCTCGACGGGGACGACACGACAGCCTGAGTCCCCAGCCTGTGGATTCTTCGCCCCCGCCGCCCCTACCCGTTCCCATCCCTGGGGGCTGCGCCCCCAGACCCCCCTTCGTCCTCAAACGCCGGACGGGCTGAGTCAGTCAGCCCGTCC
>NZ_JBSFDA010000134.1:0-28131 GCF_053593675.1 Streptomyces sp. NPDC002156
GCAGGAGGAGATCACCGCCCGGGTCAAGGCGCTGGAAGCGCTCCTGATCGAGAAGGGCATCATGACGACCGCCGCCGTCACCTCGTATGCGAAGGCCGTGGAGGCTACGGCGTCGGCGTCATCATCCTGACCGGTTCCGTCCCGGCCGCGCTGTGCCGCTCCGCCCAGCTCTCCAGGGCCGTGCGGCAGGCGTGGTCCAGGTGGTGCAGGCCCGACAGGTCCAGCTCGATCGGCCGGTCCTGGGGGAGCGCCTCCAGGCTGTCCAGTATTTTCGGCAGCCGCAGGAAGGTCGCGTTGCCGGACAGATACGCCTGGACGGGCCCGGCGCCCTTGTCCACGACCTCCAGCTTGAGATGCGAGGCCTCCCAGGCGGTCTTGGCCACCGACAGGGCGAGGCCGATCAGCACGCCCTCGAACATGTTCACGGACACGATCGCCACGGCCGTGACGACGAGTATCAGCGCCTCACCCCGGTGCTCGCGCCAGAGCGAGACGACCCCGCGCAGCGGGATCAGCTTCCAGCCCGCGTGCACGAGGATGCCGGCCAGCGCGGGCAGCGGGATCAGCGCCAGCGCGCCGGGCAGCAGCGCCGCGAACAGCAGCAGCCACACACCGTGCATGACCCGGGACGCCTTCGTCCGCGCGCCCGCCTGGAGGTTCGCCGAGCTGCGCACGATCACCGCGGTCATCGGCAGCGCGCCCAGCAGCCCGCACACGGTGTTGCCGGCGCCCTGCGCCATCAGCTCCTTGTCGTACTGGGTGCGCGGACCGTCGTGCAGCCGGTCCACCGCGGCGGCGCTGAACAGGCTCTCGGCGGACGCGATCAGCGTGAACGCCACGACCGTGCCGAGCACGCTCAGGCTCGCCAGTTCGCCGAAGGAGCCGAGGCCGGGCAGCTGGACGGCGTCCAGCAGGCCCTTCACCTCCACGGTCGCCACCGGCAGGCTGAAGGCGAGGGTGACGACGGTCGCCAGGACTACCGCCGCGAGCGCGCCCGGCACTGCCCGCACCTTCCTGGGCAGCCGCTGCCACAGCACGATCACGGCCACCGTGCCCGCGCCGACGGCCAGCGAGGCCAGCGCGCTGGTGCTCCCCACGGCCTTCGCGGCGGCCTCGGGCAGCCCGACGATCTTGTCGAGCCCGGCGGCCGGCGCCTTCAGCCCGGCCGCCGCGTACAGCTGCCCGGCGATGATCACGAGCCCGATTCCGGCCAGCATGCCCTCGACGACGGACACGGATATCGCCCGGAACCAGCGCCCCAGCTTCAGGGCGCCCATGGCGAGCTGGAGCAGGCCGGCGGCGAGCACGATCACCCCGAGGGCGGGCAGCCCGTGCTCCCGTACGGCTTCGAAGACGAGCACGGTGAGGCCGGCGGCGGGCCCGGACACCTGGAGGCTGCTACCCGGCAGGAGTCCGGTGACGATACCGCCCACGATGCCGGTGACCAGGCCGAGTTCGGCCGGTACACCGGAGGCGACGGCGACGCCCACGCACAGTGGCAGGGCGACCAGGAACACGACGAGCGAGGCGGCGAAGTCCTGCCGCAGATGAGGGAACTTGGCCATTTTTTCGAGGCTGGTCATGGCGGCCCTCACAGCGCTTCGAACGCGTCGGTGGCGGCCCGGTGTTCGCGTACGGACCCGGTGTGGACCTCGTAATACCAGCCGCGCAGGCGTAGTTGACCCTTCGCCAGACGTTGCTCCACGCAGGGGTAGGAGCGCAGCCGCAGCAGCTGGGCCAGGACGTGGTTCTGGACGCCCGCCGCGACCGTCGGGTCGTCGGTGTCGGACGCGGTCGTGGTGCCGGGTTCGTCGGCGGCGTGCGCGAGCCAGTCGCGTACGGCGGGTACGGCGGTGAGGTCGTCGCCGCGCACCAGGGCGCCGACGGCGCCGCAGTGGGAGTGGCCGCAGACCACGATGTCGCTGACGCCGAGGACCTCCACGGCGTACTCGATCGTGGCGGCCTCGCCGGTGGGGCGGCCGGAGGCGTATGGGGGGACGATGTTGCCGGCGGTGCGCAGCTCGAAGAGTTCGCCCGGCCTGGCACCTGTGATCAGGGCCGGGACGACCCTGGAATCGGAGCAGGTGATGAACAGGACCTGGGGGGACTGGCCTTCGGCGAGCTTGGCGAACTCCTCAGGGCGCTGACCGAAGGTGCGGGCGTTGTCGATGAGGGGCTGCATGTGGTGACTCCTCCTGGCGCGCCTCGATGGCGCGTCGGACGTACATGACAGAGCGTGGGGGGATGTCTCCGCTGTCATCAGCAGCGGAACACCTGCAGTCCGGCCGGGGTGTGCGCTGTCAGTGATCTGGGCGCCTGGTGGCGGGCGGTGATCGGTGTCCGTGGTTCGTGCGGGGGCACGGGATCCGCCACGAGGGCCGGGCGGCCGGGGGCTTCGGGGCCCGTATCGACGATTCGATGCCGGTCGCGGATGCGCAGGGGCCAGGCGGGGTCGTGGGGACGGCCGTCGTTACCGCAGGTAACGTACTCGTCGCGCAGGGCTTCCGCCCTGGGTTTGTTTCTGGTCTCGGTCTTGGCCTCGGCATGACGGGCTGTGTGCGCGGATGCGAAGGAAGCCGTGGGAGTGAAGAGTTGGAGGGCCAGCAGTGCGGCGGTGAGGAGCGAAATCACGGTCCGGACGGTGGTACCTCGGAACATGCGCCCCCCTTCAGATGTTTCGCGGTCCCTCGCGTACGTCAACGGCTGGTCAACCGAAGGTCAAGAAACACGTTAACCCTGCGAAGTTGTTTGCAGGGTTAACTTAGCGTTTCAGGCTGAAGAGAGCCTGAAAAGCGCGGGTGGGATGACGCGAACTGACCCTTGACGCAAGGGTTTACGACGGCTCCACGAGGCCCTTGGCGTCGCGGGCCAGAGCGGTCAGGCGGGAGATCGCGCGGAAGTACTTCTTGCGGTAGCCGCCGTTCAGCATCTCCTCGCTGAACAGCTGGTCGAAGGGCATGCCGGAGGCGAGCACCGGTACTTCGCGGTCGTAGAGCCGGTCGGCGAGCACGACGAGCCGCAGTGCCGTCGACTGGTCGGGAACCGGCCGTACGTCGGTGAGGCACACGGCCTTCAGGTCGTCCGTGAGGGCGCCGTACCGGCTGGGGTGCACTCGGGCGAGGTGGTCGAGGAGGTGCGGGAAGTCGTCGAGCGACGCTCCCTCGGTGGCGTACGCCGCCTTGGTCACCTGCTCCTCGGAGTACGGCGCCGGAGCCTGGGGCAGCCCCCGGTGGCGGTAGTCCTCGCCGTCGATGCGCAGTGCGCGGAAGTGGGCGGACAGGCCCTGGATCTCGCGCAGGAAGTCGGCCGACGCGAACCGGCCCTCGCCGAGCTTGCCCGGCAGGGTGTTCGAGGTGGCGGCGAGCGCGACACCCGCGTCGACGAGCTTGCCGAGCAGGGTCGACACGAGGACGGTGTCGCCCGGGTCGTCCAGCTCGAACTCGTCGATGCAGAGCAGCCGGTGGCCGCTGAGTGTCTGCACGGTCTTCTGGAACCCGAGCGCGCCGACGAGGTTGGTCAGCTCCACGAAGGTGCCGAAGGCCTTGAGTGCGGGCTCGGCAGGGGTGGCGTGCCAGAGGGAGGCGAGGAGGTGGGTCTTGCCGACGCCGTAACCGCCGTCGAGGTAGACCCCACGGGGCCCGGCGGGCACCTTGGCCGCCTTGGCCTTCCCGAATCCGAAGAACCCCCGCTTGCCGCCGCCCAGGGCGTGTGCCCCGCCGAGCCCGCCGGCGAAGCCGTCGAGGACGCGCACGGCCTCGGTCTGGCTGGGCTGGTTCGGGTCCGGGATGTACGTACCGAAGCGCACCGAGTCGAACCGGGGCGGCGGCACCATCTCGGCGACCAGCCGGTCCGCGGGGACATGCGGCTCACGCACGCACAGGGACAGCGGGGCGGCCGCGTCGGCTATCGGGCCGAATCCGGGGGTGGCTGGGGTGGTAGGCACGGTTCACCATGCTAAGCCGCATGCCAGACTGCCTGGCATGCGACGCCTGTTCCCTGTGACCGAAGAGACAGTGGCCGGGGCCTCGGGAGGGGCCGTGGATGCCGGTGGTGCCGGTGGTTCGCCCGGGGGTGGTGGGGCGGTCGACCGTGAGTGGAGTCTGACGGAGCTGGGCGCCGCCTACGCCTACCCCGAGCGGACGAACGGGGGTCCGGGAACCTGGCTGCGGGCCAACATGGTGTCCACGCTCGACGGTGCCGCCCAGCACGACGGCCGTTCCCAGCCCATCTCCTCCGCCTCCGACATGCGGATCTTCGGCACCCTGAGGGCGCTGGCGGACATCGTGCTCGTCGGTGCGGAAACGGTACGCCAGGAGGGTTATCGGCCGGTACGCGCGCGTGCCGAGTTCGCCGAGGCCCGGGAGGCGGCCGGACAGGCGGAGGCGGCGGCCGTCGCGATCGTCAGCGCGAGTCTGGACCTGGACTTCTCGCTCCCCCTGTTCACCTCGCCCCTGGTGCCCACCCTGGTCCTCACGGGCGCCGCCGCCGCCCCCGACCGGGTCGCCGCGGCCGAGAAGGCGGGCGCCCGGGTGGTCGTCGCCGGTGACGGCATGGGCGTGGACCCGGCACGTGCCGTACAGGCCCTCGCCGGCCTCGGGCACACCCGGCTGCTGGCCGAGGGCGGGCCGCGGCTGCTGGGGCAGCTGGTGGCGGCCGGTGTGCTCGACGAGCTGTGCCTGACGATCTCCCCGATGCTCACGGTGGGGGACGCTCAGCGGATCTCGGGCGGGCCCTCGTTGGCTGTTCCCCGGCGCTTCGAACTGGTGTCCTTGCTGGAGGAGGAGGGCTTCCTGTTCAGTCGGTATTGCCGCCCATGAGGTGCGGGGGTCCCGCATGACCGGACACGATGTGGAATCTGCCGTTCCGTTTGTCTTTCGCTGGGCACACTAAAACTCGCAGCCCCCGTGCGATCACGGGGCAGGATGGTTTCCGCAGGGGCCTACGGACGGCCCACGGAGGAGAAGGGCGCCTGTCGTGTTCACAAGCGTACTGATGATCGAGAAGGCCCTGACGTCCGCCGACGTGGAGTTCGTCACCACCTTGCACGGCGACGAGGACGTCGCCTTCCACGTACTGCTCCAGCCCCGTGGTGACCAGGCCGACCGGCTGCTGCGCGCCATCGACGACATCGCCCTCGGCGAGCTGGACGAGGCGGCGCACGAACGGGAGACGCCGGAGGGGAAGGACGCGGCGGCGTTGGGGGAACAGGCGTTGGAGGTGTCGCTGGCGGCGCTGCGGGTGTCTGGTAACGAGGCGGAGGGGCGGATTGTCGAGGACCATCCGCTTGATGCGCTTCGGGGGTTGGTGGACGAGGTCGAGGCGGATGAGGTGATCGTGCTGACCGATCCTCATTACGTGGAGGAGTTCTTTCATCGGGACTGGGCTTCTCGGGCTCGGCACAAGGTGGGGGTGCCTGTGTTGAAGCTGTTTTCGCACAGCAAGGCGTAGGGGGTAGTTCGTCGGGTGCGGGCCCGGTGGGGGCTTGTCGCGCAGTTCCCCGCGCCCCTAGGTGGGTGGGGACAGCCTTGGCCGTAAGGCGCCCTCTCTTCAGGGAATAGGCTGGGGTCCGTTCTAGCTGTCGCACCGCATCAGGGGAGAAACGCACATGGCACCCGGCCTTCCTGTCGCCATGGAACGACCGCACTTCATCGGCATTGGTGGGGCCGGGATGTCTGGGATCGCGAAGATTCTGGCTCAGCGTGGGGCTGCTGTGGCCGGGAGTGATGCCAAGGAGTCGGAGACCGCTGCGGCGCTGCGGGCGCTCGGGGTGGTCGTGCACATCGGACATGCCGCCGGGCATCTGGCCGACGACGCCACCTGTGTCGTCGTCTCCTCTGCCATTCGGGCCGACAATCCGGAGCTGGCGCGGGCGGCCGAGCTGGGGATTCCGGTGGTTCACCGGTCGGACGCGCTCGCCCGGCTGATGGACGGGCTGCGGCCGATCGCCGTCGCGGGTACGCACGGCAAGACGACCACGACGTCGATGCTGGCGGTGTCGCTGAGCGAGCTGGGGCTGAGCCCCTCGTACGCCATCGGCGGCGACCTGGACGCGCCCGGTTCGAACGCCCTGCACGGCGACGGTGAGATCTTCGTGGCCGAGGCGGACGAATCGGACCGCAGCTTCCACAAGTACGCGCCCGAGGTCGCGATCGTCCTCAACGTCGAGCTCGATCACCACGCCAACTACGCCTCCATGGACGAGATCTACGAGTCCTTCGAGACGTTCGCCGGTCGGATCGTGCCCGGTGGGACGCTCGTGATCTCCGCCGATCATGACGGCGCCCGCGAGCTGACGCGGCGGCTGCCCGACTCCGTGCGCGCGGTGTCGTACGGGGAGTCCGCCGACGCCGATGTGCGGGTGCTGTCCGTCGTGCCCCAGGGGCTCAAGAGCGAGGTCACCGTCGAGCTGGACGGGGCTCCGCTCACCTTCACGGTTTCCGTGCCCGGGCGGCACTACGCGCACAACGCGGTGGCCGCGCTGGCCGCGGGCGTCGCGCTGGGCGTGCCCGCCGGAGAGCTGGCGCCCGCGCTGGCGGCGTACACGGGGGTGAAGCGGCGGCTGCAGCTGAAGGGCGAGGCGGCCGGTGTCCAGGTCATCGACTCGTACGCGCACCACCCGACCGAGATGACGGCGGACCTGGAGGCGATGCGGGCGGCGGTCGGTGACGCGCGCATCCTGGTGGTCTTCCAGCCGCACCTCTTCTCCCGCACCCAGGAGCTGGGCAAGGAGATGGGCGAGTCGCTGACGCTCGCGGACGCCTCGGTCGTCCTCGACATCTACCCGGCCCGCGAGGACCCGATCCCGGGTGTCACCAGCACGCTGATCATCGACGCCGCGCGGGCCGCGGGCGCCGATGTGACGGCCGTCTCCGACAAGGCCGAGGTCCCCGAGGTCGTCGCGGGAATGGCGAAGCCCGGTGATCTCGTTCTCACCATGGGCGCGGGTGATGTGACCGACCTGGGCCCGCGGATCCTGGACCGCCTGGCGCACTGACGTTCGCGGTCACATTCGTAGTGAGGGGCTGAGCTTCATGGCGTACGACGTCGACAAGCCGGACGAGCAGTGGCGCGCGGAGCTGACGCCGACCGAGTACACGGTCCTGCGTCAGGCCGGCACGGAGCCCGCCTTCGTCGGTGAGTACACGGACACCAAGACGAAGGGCGTCTACTCCTGCCGGGCCTGTGGCGCCGAACTCTTCACCTCGGACACGAAGTTCGAGTCGCACTGCGGCTGGCCGAGCTTCTTCGACCCGAAGGACACCGACGCGGTCGAGCTGATCGCTGACCGGTCCCACGGGATGGTGCGGACCGAGGTGCGATGTGCGCGGTGCGGATCGCATCTCGGGCATGTGTTCGAGGGGGAGGGGTATCCGACCCCGACCGATCAGCGGTACTGCATCAACAGCATCTCGCTGCGCCTGACGCCCGACGCGGGCTGACGGCTTCGCTCATCGTTCGCCGGGCGGTCGGGGTGTCCCGCCGTCCGGCTCCGAGGTGCGTGGTGTGCCGCCCCGGCCCACCCGCACCCGCTCGCCGCCCACGTCCGGTTTCAGGTCGACCTGCACCTGATGCGTCGTCTGGCGGTCGACCGTGCCGCCGAGTTCGGCCGTGACCACGCCGATCCGAACTCCGCCGCGACCCGTGCCGGAGCGGTGCACCTGCACCGAGAACGTCAGATTCACGTTCTCCACGGTGAAGCCCAACGCCCTTCCCTGGGCCTCCTCCCGGGCCTCCTCCAGTTCGCCCCGCACCTGGCGGATCACCTCCGCCAGCCCCACGAACCCCGGTGCGTCCGGCAACTCGTACCTCCCCAAAGCCTGTTACTCCGTTTGCGCACCATTATGCCCAACCGCCACCGTATAGTGACGGTGTGGCTGCTGACGGGGGTATCCATACCAATTCGTCCTTGGGGACGCCGCCCTGGGCGGTGCGCATCCGACGGGCGAACGGGGAGATCGCGGGCGCCGGCATTCTGCTGAGCCCCGATCAAGTCCTCACCTGCGCCCACGTGCTGGAGCGGGGAGCCGAGGTCACCGCCGAGTTCGTCGGGGCGCCCGGCCACGCGGTGCCCTCGGTGGCGGCATGGGTGGACGGGGACGCGTATGTGCCGGAGACCCGGGACGCCGACGGCGATCCCAGCGGCGATGTCGCCCTGCTGAGGCTGGAACACCCCAGGCCCGAGGGAGACACGACGCGGCTCCACCGGCTCTCCGCACCCAACCGCGCCGTACGGATGTACGGCTTCCCGTACGACCACAACGGCGGCATCTGGTTCCGGGCCACCGTCGTCGGCGGCTGTGGGCGCGACGGTCAGGTGCAGCTGAGCCCGACGAGCCGTGGTGAGCTGGCCAGCCCCGGCTGCAGCGGCTCCGGCGTCGTGGACACCCGTACCGGCGAGGTCATCGGGATGGTTCTCAGCGGACTCCAGGACCGCCACGGCAACCTGTTCTCCTTCATGACCCCGGCCGAGACCATCGTCCGGCACCTCCCGCGGATCGCCCAGTGGACCTCGGGTCGGACCGCGGTCGACGACAGACTCAGATCCACGAGGGACGACGCCTCGGAAGCCCTGCTCGACGAACCGTTCGCGCAGCGTCTCGCCGACTGGCTCCGGGACGACGGACAGCAGGTGAAGATCAGCCTCGTCCGCGGCGGCGACGCCGTACGGGCCGCCACGCTGCGCCGCGCCATCACCCTGGCCGACCGGGAGTTACGCACCTCGGCATCCGTCGACCGTGCCTCGCTCGACCCGCCGGGCACCGTCCCGTCGGCCGGCGGCCACGACCTCGCCGTGGACGCGGGAGGACTCACCTCCGCCGAGATCGAGGAGCGGATCGCCGAGCGCATGGGCCTGTGGCAGCACCCGGACGCCCCGCTGGTCGACCGGATCAGGGCCGCGCGGGTCACCCTCACCCTGGTCGTCGTCGGTGTCGACGAGGCGGTCGACCCGCTCGCGCTCCTGGACCTCCTGGAGATGCTCCGGGCCGAGGGCAGCCGCCTGCTCCTGGTCTTCCGCACCGCGGGCGCCGCCCACCGCCGCGCCCGGTACCAACTGGTCGCCGAGCCCGCGCAGCGGCGCCGCGCCCGTCTCGTCGCACGCCTGGAGGAGACCACCGGCCCGCTGGCCACGGCGATGTACGGGCGCATGGCCGTCGTACAGGCCGACGACACCCGCCGCGCCGAATCGGACCTGATCAGCGCCCATGCCGCGCTCGCGGACCTGACCCGGGCGCCCGGCGGCGCGGGTGCGGCACGCCGGGGTCCGGACCTGGCGCGGTACGAGCGGTTCGTCGACCGGGCGACAACCGGGCTGGTCACGACCATCGGCGCCCTCGAACGGCTCTGTGACCGGCGGGACATGCTGGGCGGTCGGCTGCAGGGCTACCACGTGCTGCACCAGCAGGCCACCCGGGGCGAGGAGGACCTGGCCGTGGACGCGCTCTATCTCCGCGCCCACGAACTGCTGCGGGCCAGGCCCTGCGACGTACAGGCGCTCGAGGACGCGGTGAACGCCTACGTGCTGAGTGTCGAGCGCGGGTACGGGGCGGATCCGGACGAGGGCGGTGCCGTCTCCCCATGACGTCGGCACCCGAGCCGTGCCCCAGGACCGACTGCCGGGGCGGCCACATCAGGGAGACGGGCTTCTGCGGCACCTGCCCCCGGCTGCCGCCCGCCCCGGAACAGGGGTCGCGGGACGACCGGTCCGCCGCAGGTCCGGTCGAGCCCTCGCCGCCCGTGCCGACAGCCCGCGCGCTGGACCGCGACGGTCTGCTGGTCCTGCCGCGCATCCCCTCGCCGGAGCCGGCGGAGGCCGCCGCCACCACCGCCCGTCCGCCCACCGGGGGCCGGCGCTGCGGTGTCGACAACTGCGTCGGCACCATCGGGGTCGACTACGACGGCGGCCCGCCACCCGACCACGGCTACTGCCCGGAGTGCGGCCACCCGTACTCCTTCCTGCCGAGACTGCGCCCGGGCGACCGGGTCGGCGGCCACTACCGGGTGCTCGGCTATCTCGCGGTGGGCGGCCTCGGCTGGGTCCACCTCGCGGAGGACACCCGGGTGCCGGACCACCTGGTCGTCCTCAAAGGGCTGATCAACACCGGGGACGCCGTCGCCCGGCGGGCGGCCGTCGAGGAGCGCCGCTCGCTCACCACGCTCCACCACCGGGACATCGTCCGCATCGTCACGTACGTGCACCACCAGGCGCCCGGCGAGGCGGAAGCCACCGGATACATCGTGATGGAGTACGTCGGCGGCCGTTCCCTCGCCTGGATCCGGCACGCCCCGGACGAGGAACTGGCGCGGCTCTTCGGCGGATCGTTCGAGTTCGGCCATGTGCTCACCTACGGCTGCAAGATCCTCGGCGCCCT
Source organism: Streptomyces sp. NPDC002156 (assembly GCF_053593675.1). Classification (NCBI taxonomy): domain Bacteria; kingdom Bacillati; phylum Actinomycetota; class Actinomycetes; order Kitasatosporales; family Streptomycetaceae; genus Streptomyces; species Streptomyces sp. NPDC002156. The sequence goes on from NZ_JBSFDA010000134.1 coordinate 10,371, forward strand.
GGAGTACCTGCACGACCAGGGCCTCCTGTACTGCGACATGAAGCCCGACAACGTCATCCACTACGGGCGCGAGATCAAGGTCATCGACCTCGGGGCCATCCGCCGGATCGACGACCGCTCCTCCAGCCTCGTCTACACCCCGGACTACGCACCGCCGAAGACGGAACGCGACGAGCGCGGCTTCCAGGTCGACACCGACCTCTACACCGTCGGCCGGACCCTGAAGTCCCTCGCCGCACGGGCCACCCCGGCTGCCGGACTCGCCGCCCGCTCCTTCGACGCGCTGTTCCGACGCGCCACCCACCCGGAGCCCGCCGCCCGCTTCACCTCGGCGGCCGAGATGTCCCGCCAGCTCTGGGAGGTGCTCCGGGAGCACCAGGCCCTGAGCGGGCACGAGCCGTACCCGGAGCGGTCCACCCGCTTCGAGCCGACGGCCGCGCTGTTCGGCTCGGCCCTCGGCACGGCGCCGCCCCTCGACCACTGGACCCGGCGCCCCGGCCCCGACGTCCCGGAGCTGCCCATCGGGGCGCCGGAACCCCGGGATGCGGCCCGTGCACTGCCCGTCCCGATCCCCGACCCCCGGGACGCCGCCGCCGTACTGCTCGGTGGACTCGCCGCCGACAACCCTGAGCGCATCGCGGCGCAGGCGGAACAGGGCTCGGCGCTGTACACCGTGGAGACCGCGCTGTGGCTGTGCCGCGCCTACCTGGACGCCGGGGAAGCGGACAAGGCCGACCGGTGGGTGGAGAAGGCCCGTCGGCTGAGCCGCGAGTACGACTGGCGGATCTTCTGGCACCAGGGCCTGCTCCACCTGACGCGAGGTCAAGTGCGGAAGGCGGAGGGCGAGTTCACCGCCGCCTACGACGCCCTGCCGGGCGAGTCCGCGCCGAAGCTGGCCCTCGGCCACTGCGCGGAACACCTCGCCGCCGGGCAGCGGCAGACCGAGGAGTACTACGAGGCCGTCTGGCGGCGGGACCGGACCCAGGGCAGCGCGGCCTTCGGGCTCGCCCGGAGTCGACTGCGCCGGGGCGACCGGCGGGCGGCCGTCCAGGTGCTCGACGAGGTACCGACGACCTCACGGCACTACGACGCCGCACGCGTCGCCGCGATCCGGGTACTCACCGGCCGGCTGCCCGGCGCCGAGCCCACCGTGGCCCAGCTGGTCGAGGCAGCCGAGCGGCTGCAGGGGCTCAGGAGAGCGCCGACCGCACTGCACCTGGACGGCAGCGGAGCCTGGGACCGGCTGGTCGCCGAGGCCCGGGAACACGCCGTCACCTGCCGGCCGCCCGGCGGATGGGGACCGGACTTCCCCGCCGGGGAGCTGTTCGGACCGGCGGACACACCGAGGGCGCTGGGCGAACTGCTGTCCCGGTCGCTGAAGAGACTCGCGGACCAGGCGGGGAGTTGCGGCGAACGCGGCGACCTCCTGGACCGGGCGTACGCGGTCCTCCCCGAGACCGTCGGCCTCCGGGACCTGCTTCGGGGGTGGCGGCGTACGGCATGAGGGGGGGCAGGGCCCGCCGACGGGCCGGAGGCCAAAAGACGAGGGCGAGGGCGAGGAGCACGGACACGGTGGACACGGACGCATCATCCGTGAGCAGAGACGTAGACGTACGAGGGCCAGCCGCGGTCCGGATGGAGATCAGCCAGTCGAAGTACCTGTCCGCCGCGGAACAGGAACAGGAGATGCACGCCATCCTGACCGTTCGGGTCGACGGCACGGAGGGCGGCGCGGGCGCGGGCCCCCTGCTCGCCCAGATCCTGGCCGTGGACTGTTCCAGCTCGATGGACTTTCCGGAGGAGAAGCTCCGGGCGGCCCGAGGGGCGGCCGTGGCGGCGCTGCGGATACTGCCCGACGGCACGCCCTTCGCGGTGATCCGGGGCGCGGAAACGGCGACCGTGGCGTACCCGCCGGACGGCGCCATGGTCCGGGCGGACGCCCGGCGGCGTGCGGAGGCGGAGAAGGCCGTGCACCGGCTGGTGCCGGGAGGCGGCACCTGCATCGGCGCCTGGCTCGATCTGTCCCGTCAGCTGTTGGAGCAGCAGGACGCGCCCATCGGACACGTCCTGCTGCTCACCGACGGGAAGAACCAGCACGACGCGCTGACACCGCTGGATGGCGTCCTGGGGAAGTGTGCGGGGCGTTTCGTGTGCGACGCCTGGGGCATCGGCGACGGCTGGGACGGGCGGGAACTCCTCAAGATCACCCGCCACTTGCACGGCAGCGCCGGCTCGGTGCGCGAGGCCTCCGTGCTCCGCGAGGAGTACGAGAAGCTGATGCACCGCCTGCTCACGAAGAGCGTTCCCGAGCTGGTGATCTCCGTGACCCCCGAGGACGGGGCAGCGGTGCGCTACGTCAAGCAGGTCTTCCCCGCCGAGGCCGAACTCGCCTCCGGCGGCGGGCAGGACGGCGGGCCCCAGCGGTTCGTCACCCGTGCGTGGGGGGACGAGACCCGCCGCTACCAGCTGTGCCTCTCGGCCGACCCGGCCGGCCGGGAGTCCGGGAAGGACCTCCCACTCGCCCTCGTGGCCGTCGAGGTGCCCGGTGGCGAACGGGTGCGGCTGCCGACGCCCCTGGCCTGTGTCGTGCACTGGACCGACGACCCGGCCCTGTCCGAGTACACCGACGTCCAGGTCGGGCACTTCGAGCGGCACCAGTTGCTCGGCGAGGCCATCGCGGCGGCGACCGACGCCCACCGCAAAGGCGAACACGACCTGGCGGAGCGGGAGTTGGGCCAGGCCGTGCGGCTCGCACACGGCATGGGCGGCGCCGGGCCGCTCGGTCGGCTGGAACGGCTCGTGGAGATCGTCGACGCCGTGGAAGGGCGGGTCAGGATGCGTACCGGCGTGGCGGCCGTCGACTTCGAGCACCTGATCACCGCGAGCAGCCACAGCACGTACGGCCCCGCGTCGGCCCCCGGCTGCGGCACGACCCTCGCCGGACCGGCCGGAGGCACGATGCTGTGCCCGTCCTGCGAGAAGAAGGCGCCGGTGACCGCACGGTTCTGCCCGTCCTGCCGACACCGCTTCGGAGAGCGGCCATGAGCACCACCGGGCGGGACCTGACCCGCAGACTCCGGCTGCTGCTGGCCCTCGGGGCCGCCGCCACCCTCGTACTGTTCGGCGCGTACCGGGGTGTGCACGACGACACCGTTCCGCTGGCGTCGTCGAGCGCGCCGGGGATCCTGGCGGTCGACACCGCGACGAACGCGCTGAAGAACGCGAACAAGGTCGTCAGCGGCGGGGTGGCGAACGACACGACCGGTGAGTTCCACACCCAGATCTCGGTCGCGCACCAGAGCCTCGCGCTGGCCGCCTCGGAGAACGTCACCGGCTTCAAGGACCGCCACACCCTCCAGACCGTCACCGGGCTGATCGCCGTCTACTCGGGCTTTGTGGAGCGCGCCGGCAAGGTGCGGGACAACAGTCGGCTGAGCACCGTCTACCTGCATTACGCGGACAAGGTGCTCGGCCCCGGGACCGAGGGGGACATCATGAGCCGCCTTGAGGAGCTGCGGACGGACCAGGTGAGGGAGGCCAAGCGGCAGGCGTCCTTCCCCTGGCAGTTGCGGCTGGGCTGGAGCGCGGTCCTGGTGCTGTACGCGGCCCTGTGCGCGGCGCTGGTGGAGGCGCAGTGGTTCGCGCGGCGGCGGTTCCGCCACTCCGTGCACCCACCCCTGCTGGCCGCGACCGTCCTGTGCGTGGCCGGAGTGGTGGTCCTGGGCTGCCTCACCGCGGACGTCTGTACGACGATGACCGGCATTCGCAACGAGCTCCTCACGCCAGTGAAGGCGGGCCGGATCCCCGATTTCGCCACCGAGGTGGAGGACAAGATGGCGAACGCCGGCTTCTGGGCTTCGCTGTCCAACTGGTTACTGATCGAAGGGGCGTTGCTGATGGCGCTGATGGTGGCGGGGCTGTGGCCGCGCATCGCGGAGTACCGGTTCAGGGCGGCGCGATGAGACGGCCACGACTCCGCACCCTCGGCATCGTCTGCGTCTGTCTGGTCCTCCTCGCGGCCGGTGCCGTCACGGGGGTGCGCTGGGTGCGGGACAAGGGCTCGGTGACCCTGCTCGCCAACTGGAGCGGAGGGGAGAAGAAGCAGTTCGACAAGGTCATCGAGGAGTTCGAGCAGGAGCAGGGGATCGAGGTCGACTATCAGGGCAGCTCCGCCCTCAGCCAGGTGCTGGCCGCCGGTATCGCCTCCGGTTCGCCGCCCGACGTGGCGGTGGTCCCGGGGCCGGGCGAACTGATGACCTACGCGGACGAGGGACGGCTCCACAGGCTGGACGCCCTATTCGAAGTTGGTCGGTACGACACATTCTGGGCACCTGAGGTGGAGCCGCGGGGGAGCAGGAAGGGCAGGTACTGGCTGCCGGTCAAGACCGGGCTGAAGAGCATGGTGTGGTACTCGGAGATGAAGGCGGAACAGGTCGCCAAGTCCGCCCACAGTCCCGATAGTTGGTGCCTGGCCATGGAGTCCGGCGCGACCTCCGGCTGGCCGGGCACCGACTGGGTGGAGGACATCCTGCTGCAGCAGACGGACGCCAAGACGTACGGGGCCTGGGCGAACGGCACCCTCGCATGGACGCACGACCACGTCCGTAAGGCCTGGAGCACCTGGGGCGAGCTGGTGGGCGTGGGCGAACCGAAACGCATCGACCAGGCGCTGGAGGACTCCTTCGAGAAGGCCTGCACGCGACGGCTGGAGCACCTGGGGTCGTTCCGGGCAAGCCACTGGATGAAGAAGACCGACGGCGAGTACGTCCACTCCGCCGCCGTGATCCCCGAGGCCGCTCCACTGAAGCGCTGGGAGGTCTCCGGCGACCTCGCGGTCATGCTGAACGGGACCAAGGAGGCGAAGCAGCTGATCCGCTATCTGGCCGACCCCGGGACCCAACTGCCGGCCTACACGGTGAACGCGGACGCCCCGGTGCCGGGCGACAGCAGGACGACGCGGCGGGAGATCGCCTCGACCCTTCGTGGACTGGACGGGACCCTCTGCTGGGATGCCTCGGACGCGATGCCGCGCGTCGTACGGGACGCCTTCCACCAGGCGGTGCTCCGCTACCTCATCTCACCGGAGACACTCGACGCCGAGCTGGAGGCCCTGGACCGACTACGCGTCGCCAACCAGGGCACGACACAACTCCCCGTCTGCGGCTAAGGCCTGACCTCGCCCCCTTTGACGATCAGCTCCTCCAAGGCCGGCCGGTCCTCGGCGCCGCCCTGAGCGGTGACCCGGACGTACCGGGCGTTCACCGGCGGGCTGAGCGTGCCCTCGGTACCGTCGGGCCGTACCGTCGTCCAGCCGTTGCCGTCCCGGGAGACCTCGACCGCGTACGTGGCCGGGAGCGGGTCCCGCCAGCGCGGGGCGACGTGGGTGAGCCGTCGGGGTCGGCGCAGATCGAGCGTCACGGCTCCTTCGGCGGCGTCCGGCGACCAGAAGGTGGTGTCGTTGCCGTCGACCGCCGCCACCGCGTAGGCGCCGGGCTCCTCGGTCGAGGCGCTGACCTGGGCGCAGCGCGCCAGGTTGGCGGTGGGGTCGCGGTCCGGGCGCCGGGTCTTGAGGACGGCCGGTACGGACTCGCTCACCAGCCGATCGCCCTCCGGCGAGTCCACGCGCATCGGTTCCCCGCCGGTCAGCCGGACGGTGGTCTGCTCCGGCCCGACGGCGATGTCGAAGGTGCGCCCCTGCCAGCGCAGACCGCGCAGGGTCACGCCGTCCTTGAGCTGTGGCGGCAGCAGCGGATCCAGCCGGATGCCGTCCTCGCGCCAGCGCAGCCCGGTCAGGCCATGGGTGAAGGCCTGCAGGAAGCCGCCCTTGCCGGTCAGGAAGTCCTGGGCGGGCTGCCCTGCCAGCGGGTCGGACGCCCCTGCCTTCGCGCCCCGGGCCTCGGCGAACAGCGCGTACGGATCGCGGGCGAACGGCCGGTAGGCGCGCAGGAGATAGGTGTACGTCGCACAGCCGGGCGCGCCGATCTCGGCGGCGTCGACGGCGTGCACCGAGTCCGTCATGGCCGGGCCGTCGGGGTCGCTGCGCCGCGCGTAGTAGTCGAGCGTCCGGGCCTTCCGCGCGTCGTCCATGGGCCATTCGAGCGGATAGATCAGCAGTACCGTGTCGGCCTGCTTGATCGGCTTCGTGCCGTCGTACCCCGCGTACTGGAGGTAGACGCCGGTGTCCGTGTCGTAGGGGATGCGCAGCCGGTCGGCGATCCTGGTCCACTCCTCCGGCACCGGCTCGCCGAGCAGTTGTCCGGCGCGGGTGGCGTTGCGCAGGGCGACCGCAGCGCCGGCGTTGGTGAAGACGCCGTCGTCGACGTCGTTGCTGTACTCGTCGGGCCCCGCCACATGGTTGATCGAGTACGAGCCGTCGGAGTTGGCGGTGACCCGGCTCGCCCAGAAGTCCGCGATGCCCTTCAGCAGGGGCCAGCCACGGCCGCGCAGCCAGTCGGTGTCGCCCGTCACCAGGTAGTACTGCCAGGCGGCGAGGGAGACGTCGCTCTGCAGATGGTTCTGCATCCGGCAGTGGTCGGGGTCCACGCTGTGGCACTCGGTGGCCAGGTCGCCGTCGCCGCCGCTGGTCCACGAGTAGAACAGACCCCGGTGGCCGAGCCGGGCGGCGTTGGCCCGGGCCGCCGGCATGGTCCGGTACCGGTACTCCACGATCGTCCGTGCCAGTTCCGGGTGGAACGCCAGCAGCCCCGGGTGGATCCACGTCTCGGCGTCCCAGAAGACCAGCCCCGCGTAGTTGTCGCTGGTCAGGCCGACCGGCGACACACTGGTGCCAGTACCGGGCCGGGTGGCCGACAGCACCCCGTACAGGGCGGACCGCAGCCAGGTCTGGATGTCCGGACGGCCGGGCACCTCGATACCGCCGCGCCACAGCTCGTTCCAGGACCTGGCGTGTGCGTCGAACAGCGTGTCCCAGCCGCGCGCGGCGGCCCACCTGGAGGCGTCGAGCGCGGCGCGTTCCGGCAGCCCGGACGTCAACTCCGTGTCCACACCGACGTACTTGACGAACTCGTACGACCGGCCCGGCTCGACCGCGACGGTGGCGGACTGGCTCTCGGAGCCGACGTCGGCGGTGCGTCGATCGGCCGGGCGCCGAGGCCTGTCGGACCGGTCGACACCGGCGCGGGCGGCGCTGCCGCCGAGGACGAGGGTGGAGGCGACCGCGCCGTCCACGTTCGTGCCGTCGGTGCGGAAGGCGAGGCCGATGGTCCGGTCCGCGCTGCCGGGCGGGGGCCCCCCGCCAGTCTTGGTGATCCGTCGTGCCCCGGCGCCGTCCAGGACGTCGGTGACGGTGGTCCGGCCGCGCCAGTGGGGCACCATGCGCAGTCGTACGGTGCCCACGTGCGGGTTGTTGCGGTCGGTGGTGATGTCGTAGACCAGGTCCGTGGCCCGGCCGTCGGCGGCGGTCCAGGTCAGGGACGTACGGACGAGTCCGCAGCGCTGGAACAGGGTCTGGCGGTATCCCGAGATCGCCGCGGCGGGCGTCTGCGAGGTGAAGGTGTCCCCGCCGACGCCCACGGTGAGCGTCGACCAGGTGGGGAGGGCGGCGGCGACCTGGAACCCCTTGGCCACGGCCGGGTCGCGGGCGTACAGGCCCGCGGCGAAGGCGCCGTCGTAGGCCGGGGTGTAGAGGGGCCAGCCGGTCCGCTCAGCGGTGGCGTCGTATCCCATGCCGTTGGGGGGAACGCGCTGGCCGAGCAGGCCGTTGGCGACGTAGGCGTGGTAGGGGTCGGCCCGGTCCGGCCGGGTGGTCGAGGGAGCCCAGGCCGGGTCTCCGGCGTCCCGCAGACAGGGCCGGTCGGGCATTCCCGCGGCAGCCGCCCGGGGCACCTGTGCGGCCGGGACGGCCAGAGCGGGGACGAGTGCCGTCGCCAGGGCGAGGACACCCGCGAGGACGGGCGGAAGCGGCCGACCGCTGCGACGACGCCCGGCCCGGCCCCTTCCGGGGTGGAATCGTGGTGGCATCGCTGTCCCTTCAACTGCGGCCCGTCCAGCGGCGGATGAGCTGCCGACTGTGCCCTCAACGGGGTGTTGCGGGACAAATGATGACATGGCCAGGCATAGGCTCCGGCGATGCGCGGAGGGGCGGCGGGGGGAGTGCGGCAGCCAGGTGGGGGCGCGTAGGAGCGAGGCAGACCAGAGGGTCGGCGATCACCTCGGCGGAACCGCCGACGGTCCGTTGTCCAGGTGCCCGGCCTCGGCCGAGCAGCCGGCCGTACCGCGGCAACGGCATCTCGCCGTGGCCGACGCCTGACGGGGGCTGACAGGGATTGACGGGGACTGACGGGGACTGATCCCGTCCGGCGGCGGGGCCAGGGAGCCGGGCGGGTGGGACGGGACGCGCCGAAGAGCGGGAACACGGTCAACCTGCCCCGCGCAGCGGGATACTTGTGGCTTCTCACGACAATGCGACCAGGGGAGCGGATCCGTGAACTCTGCCGTAGGGGCGGGCGGTTGGGGCGAGAGCGGCGGTCGGGGCGGGCGGCACGCGGTCGTTGTGGGCGGGAGTCTCGCGGGGCTTCTCGCTGCGCACGTCCTGGCCGGGCACGCCGACCGGGTGACCGTCGTCGAGCGCGACCGGTTCCCGGACGGCACCGGGGCACGGCCCGGCGTGCCGCAGGGCCGGCATCCGCATGTCCTGCTGCAGGGCGGGCAGTCGGCCCTGGAGTCGCTGCTGCCGGGCTTCCTGGGGGAGCTGCGGGAGGCGGGGGCGCCACGGGTCGGCCTGCCGTCGGACCTGGTGCTGTGGCAGAACGGCCGCTGGTTCCGCCGGGTGCCCCCGTCGACGCACATCTACACCGGTTCCCGTGCGCAGTTGGAGGGGCTGGTGCGGCGGCGGGTGCTCGCCGACCCGGCGATCGGCGTGGTCGAGGGCACCGACGCGGTCGGGCTGCTCGGTGACGCCTCGCGGGTGCGGGGCGTACTGCTGCGGGACCGCTCCGACGGTGCCGACGCGGAGCACCGGGCGCTGGAGGCCGATCTCGTCGTCGACGCCTCCGGCAGCGGCACCAAGGCCCCGCAGTGGCTCGCCGCGCTCGGCGCCGAGGCTCCGCACGAGGAGACCATCGACACCGGGCTCGCCTACGCCTCCCGCGTCTACCGGGGCAGGGACGGCGTCCTCGGCGGCGACACCCTCGGGTACTACGTCTACCCCAACCCCGAACAGGTCCACGGCGGCGGTGCGCTGCCGCTGGAGGACGGCAGTCATCTGGTCATCGTCTCGGGGCTGCGCGGCGACGAACCGCCCAAGGGCGACGACGAGTTCGAGACGTACACCAAGCGGCTGGGGCATCCGCTCCTGGACCGGTGGATCGAGGAAGCCGAACCGCTCTCGTCGGCCTTCGGCTACCGGCGGACCGCGAACACCCGCCGCCGCTACGACCTGCCCGGCCGCCGCCCGGCCGGCTTCCTCGCCACCGGCGACGCCCTGTGCACCTTCAACCCGATCTACGGGCAGGGCATGGCCGTCGCCGCGATGAGCGCGGTCGCCCTGCGCGACGCGCTCGCCGACCGGCGCCGGACGCCCACCACGCGCCGCGTGCAGCAGGCGGTCCTCGCGGCGTCCCGGCTCGCGTGGGACATCTCCGCCGGGGCGGACCGCAAGATGCCGGGTGCCGTCGGCACCGCGGTCGAGGGCGCGCCCACGGACCGTGTCGCGGACTGGTATCTGCGCCGGGTCACGGAGCGGTCCCCCGGCGACCCTGTCGTGGGCCGCGCCTTCCGCGCCGTACTGACCCTCTCCGCGCCCGTCTCCGCCCTGTTCGCGCCACCCGTGGCCCGCGCCGTGCTCTTCGGCCCGCCCGGACCGACACCGACCCGGCCGCCGGAGGCACTGGAGGAGCCGGGGGAGTCGGGGGAGCCGGGGGACTGAGCAGAACGAAGTGGGGCCCTGCCGTCGTACGGCAGGGCCCCAACGCATCTTCTTCCGTTACGACGTGCAGACGTCCTTCAGCCTGTCGGCCGCCGCGTCGATCTTGCTGGAGTCCGGGCTCGTGTCGCCGTTCAGGATGGACTTGTTGTAGTCGTCGATCGCCTTGTCCAGGTCGTCGACCGCCTTGTCGACCTTGCTGTCGTCAGTGTCCTTGTTGATCTTGTCCAGGTTCTTGTCGATCGTGTCGATGGAGTCGTCGGTCTTCGACGGGTCCTTCACGGCGTCCCAGCCGGCCTCGTGGATCGCCTTGATGCTGTCCGAGATCGAGTCGGCGTTGCTGACGCAGCCCAGGGAGTTGTCGAGGTCTTCGCAGCCGGTCAGCAGCCCGGCGGTCAGGGTGACGGCGGCGACGGCGGTGGCGACGGTGGCGATACGACGGCCGCGGCGGCGGTTCGAGGGCATGGCAGGGGTCCCTTCACTTCATTCGCTTCAGTGGTTGACGAGATGTGGTGCTCGGGCTGTCAGGCCCAGGGCTGCTGCTGTACGGGGGCGGGGGCCGGCCGCTTCTTGCGGCTCGAGACGAGTCCGCCCGCCGCGCCCAGTGAGACCAGGCCCATGCCTGCGGCGGTCGCGATCCCCTTCACCCCGTCCATCGTGAAGTAGCAGAACGCGGCCACACCGCCGTTGAACAGGAACAGGAACCAGAGGGTGGACGGCTTCGACAGGAACGCCTTGATCCTCGGCTTCTTGGCGATGCGCGAGCCGGCCAGCATCGACACGGCGATGCCTGTGTAGGTGGCGACGTCCTTCTGGGTGCCGTCGAGGACGGTGCCGGAGGCGGTGCTCGCGGCGAGACCGGCCGCGAAGAACGACCACAGCAGCAGATTGGCGATGAACGACTTCACGGCGGCGAGCAGCGACTTCACGGACTTTCCTTCGGCAGGGACGGGAGGGAGCAGATGAGGGGCCGACGTGATCCGTGGACCCCTTGTGTTCTCTGTCGACTACGATCCCGTCGCCCGCTCGCCGCCACGAGGGACCGCTCTCCCGAATGCATGGTGTAGCCCGCTACACCATCTGCTCCCACGCCCCTCCGCATCTCCTCACTCTTGACCGTTGCTTTGTACCGACCGATTGGTCTAACTTTCGTGAAGGGGGTCGCAACGGAGCTGCAATCAGGAGTCGTGCATGAGGAACGAGGGCGACGCCCCGGAGAAAAGCGCTGGTCAGGGTGCTGGCCAGGGGTCCGACCAGCCGCCCGGCCGGGTGCTTGTGGTGGGCGCCTCGGCGTCCGGGTTGTCCACCGTGGAGGCGTTGCGGCGCAAGGGTTTCGCGGGTGGGATCACGGTGCTGGGTGATGAGCCGCATGCTCCGTACGATCGTCCGCCGCTGTCCAAGCAGGTGCTCTCCGGTGCCTGGGAGCCCGAGCGTGCCGCGCTGCGTGCGCAGGAGCAACTGGCGTCGCTGGACGCCGAGTTCCTCTACGGGGAGACCGCCGTCGCGTTGGACACCAAGGCGCGGAGTGTGCGTACCGCCTCGGGGCGGGAAGTGGCCGCCGATGCCGTGGTCATCGCGACGGGTGTGCGGGCGCGGCGGTTTGCGGGTCAGGACGATCTGGCCGGTGTGCATGTGCTGCGGTCGCTGGATGACGCGTTGGCGTTGCGGGGGGATCTGGTGGCGGGCCGGCGGCTGGTGGTCGTGGGTGAGGGTGTGCTGGGGTCGGAGATCGCGGCGACGGCGCGGGTGTTGGGTCTTGGGGTGACGTTGGCGGGTCCGTTGGCGGGGCCGATGGCGTTGCAGGTGGGTCCGGTGGTGTCGGGGGTGCTGGGCGAGCTGCACACCGAGCGCGGGGTGAGCCTGCGGCTGGGTGAGGGTGTGGTCGGGCTGGCCGGTGCGGGCGGCCGGGTGTCGGGGGTGCGGCTGGCGTCGGGTGAGGTGCTGCCCGCGGATGTGGTCGTGGTCGCGATCGGGGGGATTCCGGCGACGGAGTGGCTGGCGGACAGTGGGCTGACGCTCGACAACGGTGTGGTGTGCGATGTGCACTGCCGTGCGGCCGAGGGAATCTACGCGGTCGGTGATGTGGCGCGTTGGTATCACGAGGGTCTGGGCCGGTTGTTGCGGTTGGAGAACCGTACGAATGCCACGGAGCAGGGGATGGCGGTCGCCGGGGCGATCCTCGGCGGGGACGAGCCCTACGTGCCGGTGCCGTATTTCTGGACGGATCAGTTCGACGCGAAGCTCCAGGTCCACGGTTTCCTGCCGGCTGACGCCGAAGTGGACGTCGTCGAGGGCGAGTTGGCGGCGCGGCGTTTCGTTGCCCGGTATCGGGTCGGGGGTCGGGTGACGGGTGTTCTCGGCTGGAACATGCCCAAGCAGACCCGGCTGGCCCGCCAGGAAGTCGTCGACGGGCTCGAAGCCGCCCCGGCACCCGGCCACTGAACGACCAGCCACTGAACGACCGTCCACCGAATCACCCACTGAAGGTTCAGGAGAGATGCCATGAAGGTTGTCGTCGACGAGGAGAAATGCGTCGCCGCCGGGCAGTGTGTGTCCGCCGCCATGGACGTGTTCGACCAGCGTGACGAGGACGGCATCGTCGTCCTCCTGGACGAGAACCCGCCCGCCGAGCTGGCCGAGGACGTACGCAACGCCGCCGCGGTCTGCCCCGCGCTGGCCATCCGCATCGAGGAATGAGCGGCGGCGCTCGTCCTGCCGCCCCACCGTCCGCCCCCAGGGACCGCCGGACCTCCCCCACACCCACCCGCACCGCCCGAACCACCTGGAGGTAAGACCATGGCCGAGGCACCCATCGAAGAGGTCGCCCCCGACGCGGGGACCGCGGAGATCTTCGACTACCCGGGGGAGCGGGACGGCAAGTGTCCGTTCGCCCCGCCCGCCGGGCTGCTCGCACTCCACGACCAGGGGCCCGTGTCGCGCGCCCGGATCTGGGACGGCAGCACCCCCTGGCTCGTCACGGGGCACGCCGCCCAGCGCAGGATCCTCTCCGACCCCCGGGTCAGTTCGAACGACAAGCAGCCCGGGTTCCCGCACCCCACCCAGGCCCAGTCCGAGAACGCCCCGCACCACCCGCTGACCATCTTCAACGCGGACGGCGCCGACCACACCCGTATCCGCCGCACGATGACCAGCCCCTTCACCCGTAACCGGATGGAGAAACTGCGCCCGGAGATCCAGCGGTTCACCGACGAACTCATCGACCAGATGCTCGCGGGCCCGAAGCCGGTCGACCTGAACACCGCGCTGTCGCTGCCGCTGCCCTCGCTGATGATCTGCGCGCTGCTCGGAGTGCCGTACGAGGACCACGAGTTCTTCCAGGAGCACGCGGCCGTCGCCAACAAGCGGGTCAAGACCGCCGAGGACGACCGGGTCGCCATGGAGGCGCTCGGCGGATATCTGACCGGACTGCTCCAGGCGCGGACGGACAACCCCTCCGACGACGTGCTGTCGGACTTCGCCGGCCGGGTCAAGGCCGGTGAACTCGAACTGTCCGAGGCGGTCATGCTCTGCATGATCCTGCTGATCGCCGGTCACGAGACCAGCGCGAACATGATCACGCTGGGTACGGCCCTGCTGCTGGAGAACCCCGGGCAGGCGGCGCGGCTGCGCGAGAGCGACGACCCCAAGTTCGTCGCGAACGCCGTCGAGGAGGTGCTGCGCTACCTCACGATCCCGCACCTCGGGCAGCGCCGGATCGCCGCCGAGGACATCGAGTTCGAGGGCGAGACCATCCGGGCCGGCGAGGGCATCGTCGTACCGCTGCCGGCCGGGAACTGGGACCCGGTGGCCTTCCCCGAGCCGGAGCGGCTCGACCTCGGCCGGGAGGCCAAGCACCACCACACCTTCAGCTGGGGCATCCACCAGTGCATCGGCCAGCAGCTCGCCCGGATCGAGCTCCAGGTCGTCTACGGAACGCTCTTCCGCCGCATCCCGACCCTGGCCCTCGGGGTGCCCCGCGACGAGCTGGAGTTCAAGGGCGACTCGCTCGCGTACGGCATCTACGAGCTGCCGGTGACCTGGTAGCGGGCGAGGCGACGGTGTGCAGTGGACCGGCCCCGCACGGGAACTCCGTGCGGGGCCGGTTCGCGTGGCCGTCGGGGCGCTCAGACCAGGTACCGCCCGCCGTTGGTGCTGAGGGTCTGGCCGGTGACGTAACCGGCCTCCTCGGAGGCCAGATACGCGACCGCGTAGGCGACGTCCTCCGGCTGTCCCGCCCGCTTCATCGGCATCATGGCGGCGACCGCGTCGACGTCGACCGGGCCCTGGCGGACCAGCGGGGTGTCGATGAAGCCGGGCGGTACGTGGTTCACGGTGACGCCCGTCGCCGCGTACTCGATGGCCAGCGCGCGGGTGAGGCCGATGACGCCGCCCTTGGACGAGGCGTAGTGGGCCATCGAGGGCGCGCCCGTCTGCGCGGACGACGAGGAGATGTTGACGATCCGGCCCCAGCCCGCCGCCAGCATGTCGGGCACCAGTTCCTTGGTGACCAGGAACGGGCCCTTGAGGTTGATGCCGATCATCCGGTCCCACGACTCCTCGGTGATGCTCGTGAAGGGTTCGTAGGCCGTGGTCCCGGCGTTGTTGACGAGGATCGTGACCGGGCCGAACGCCTCGCGGGTCCGGGCCGCCGCCGCGGCCACATCGGCGGCCTTGGACGCGTCGCCGCCCACCGCGATCGCCGTACCGCCGTCCTTGACGATCCTGGCGGCGGTGTCCTCGGCGCTCTCGAGGTTCAGGTCCCAGACCGCGACCGCGGCGCCACGGGCCGCGAGTACGGTCGCGATGGCCTGTCCGATGCCGCGACCGCCGCCGGTGACGACTGCGGCCCTTCCTGCCAGTCCTGCCGGCGTCATGTGCGCTCCCTTGCGTGTGACGTGCGTACGACGTGTGTATGGCGGCTCTGTCGCGCTTCCGGAGCCCCCGCCGTTGATCGGACTCCGTGCTTCCTTTACGCTCAGGTCAATGATAGACCGACCGGTCGAAACAATAAAAGGTTATGGGCCGGTCCCACGCGGGCCTCGAACGACCCCTGTGAAGTTGGAGGGCAGATGAGCGACTCAGTCAGCGTTGACGTCGATGTCGATGTGCTGGTCATCGGAGCCGGTGTCACCGGCATCTACCAGCTGTACCGGGCCCGGGAGGCCGGGTTCGGCGTGAGGCTGCTGGAGGCCGGCAGCGGGGTCGGCGGCACCTGGTACTGGAACCGCTATCCCGAAGCCCGCTTCGACTCCGAGAGCTACACCTACGGCTACCTCTTCTCCAAGGAGCTGTGGGAGGAGTGGGAGTGGTCCGAGCGGTTCGCGGGCCAGCCGGAGATCGAGCGGTACTTCAACTACGTGGTCGACCGGTTCGACCTGCGGCGCGACATCTCCTTCGGGACGAAGGTCACCGCGGCCGTGTACGACGAGCCGACCGGGACCTGGGTCGTCCGGACCGCCGACGGCGGCGAGACCCGGGCGCGGTACGTCGTCGCGGCGACCGGCATCCTCTCCGTGCCGTTCATCCCGGGCATCGAGGGGCGCGCGGACTTCCGGGGGGCGCAGCACCACACCGGCCAGTGGCCGAAGGCGCCCGTGGACTTCACCGGCAAGCGTGTGGCCCTCATCGGCACCGGGTCCAGCGGCGTACAGATCGTCCCGGCGATCGCCGACCAGGTGGCCTCGCTGACGGTGTACCAGAAGGTCGCCGACTGGCTGACCCCGCTCAACAACGCGCCCATCGAGCCCGAGGAGCAGGCGCAGCTCAAGGCCGGTTTCGAGTCGATCCGCGACACGCTGAACACCTCGCCGAGCGGCTTCCTCCACCAGATCACGATGCGGTCGGGGCTTGAGGACAGCCCGGAGCAACGGCAGGCGTTCTACGAGGAACGGTGGAACGGGCCCGGCTTCACCAAGCTGTCCGAGCACTACTACGACATGACCACCAACGAGGTCGTGAACAAGGAGTGGTGCGAGTTCATCGCGGCCAGGATCCGGAGCATCGTCGAGGACCCGGAGACCGCCGAGAAGCTGATCCCCAAGGACCACGCCTACGGTGGCCGGCGCCCGCCCTTCGGGACCGGCTACTACGAGACGTACAACAAGCCCAACGTCTCCCTCGTCGACATCAACGTGACGCCGATCGTGCGGATCACCGAGTCCGGGATCGAGACCGCCGAGGGGCTGCACGAGGTCGACATCATCATCTGGGCGACCGGCTACGACTTCGGCACCGGCGCCCTCAACCGGCTCGGTGTGCGCGGCCGGGGAGGTCTGCCGCTGGAGGAGTACTGGGCGGACGGCCCGAGCACCTACCTCGGGGTCGTGACCGCCGGTTTCCCGAACTTCTTCTTCCCGGGCGGGCCGCACGGCGCCCTCGGCAACAACCCGCGGTACGCCGGTGACCAGGTGGACTTCGTCACCGACGCGCTCGTGCGCACGCGTGAGCACGGGCACGACGTCGTCGAGGTCGACCCCGCGGCGGAGCTGGAGTGGACGGAGATGATGAACGACAAGGCGTCGGTCTCCTCCTTCCTGCAGAGCAGCTACTTCTACGGCGCCAACATCCCCGGCAAGCCGATCCGGCAGCTCCTCAACCCGACCGGGCGCTGGAAGCTCCAGGAGCTGATCGCGGACGTCGTCGAGAAGGACTACACGACGTTCACCTTCTCCAGGACCGGCTCCTAGGCCCGCCCCGGTCATTTCATTGACCGATCGGTACACGATACATAACATGCAGGTGGCAGGCCGTCGACGAGGACTGGCGCCAGGAAGAGGGATGACCATGACGACGAAGCGTTGGAAGCAGCGTCCGCCGGGCTCGACCTGGGGCGACTGGGGCGAGGACGACGAGCTGGGCAGGATCAACCTGGTCACCAAGGAGAAGGTCCTCCAGGGTGTGCGGGAGGTCGAGCACGGCATCGCCTTCAGTCTCAGCCTGCCGCTCGACTATCCCGGCGGCACCTCGCTGAACCAGCGTCGCTACCCGCCGATCCTGCGCCCCACCGAGGACCTCCAGCACAACCAGGACGTCTTCTACAACATCAAGGCCAGCGAGCACTTCTCCCCCGACCTGATCGACGTCTGGTCGGACGACGTGGTCACCCTGTGGCTCCAGTACTCCACCCAGTGGGACTCCCTCGCCCACCAGGGCGCCGAGTTCGACGCGGACTCCGACGGCGTGGCCGAACCCGTCTACTACAACGGCTACCGTCCCGACACCGACCTCGTCGGACCCAAGGACGACGCCAAGGGCGACGGCAGCGGCAGCCTCAGCCACGCCCGCCACCTCGGCATGGAACACATGGCCGAGCACGGCGTCCAGGGGCGCGGTGTCCTCATCGACATCGCCCACCACCTCGGCACCGGCTACCAGGCCGTCAACTACCGCCAGCTGCGCGAGATCATGGACGCCGACAACGTCGTCGTGGAGCCCGGCGACATGCTCCTGCTGCACACCGGGTTCGCCACCCAGGTGCTCGCCTGGGAGAAGAACCCGGACCCGGTCGCCATCCACCAGACCGCCGCCTATCTCGACGCCGACGACCCCGCCCTGCTGGAGTGGATCGCCGAGTCGCAGATCTCCGCGCTGGTCGCCGACAACTACGCGGTCGAGGGGGTCGGCGTCACCCAGGCCCAGGGTCCGCACACCCTCCTGCCGATCCACCACCTCTGCCTGTTCAAACTCGGCGTCCCCCTCGGGGAGATGTGGAACCTCGGCCCTCTCGCCGCCTGGCTGCGCGAGCACAACCGCAGCCGCTTCCTCCTCACCGCGCCCCCGCTCAACCTCCCGGGGACACAGGGCAGCCCCCTGACGCCCGTCGCCACGGTCTGACGACCCCGGAGTCGTTCGGTGCGGGTCGGGAATCCTGCCCCCGAC